>NZ_JAKJSN010000047.1:0-48128 GCF_050337005.1 Photobacterium japonica
GCGCATTTCTTTAAAATGATGGTGGAGGGAGAAGGATTCGAACCTTCGAAGGCAGAGCCGTCAGATTTACAGTCTGATCCCTTTGGCCACTCGGGAACCCCTCCACGGGGTGTTACATTGTTACAGCCAGAAACGCCGGAGCATTTCTTTAAAATAATGGTGGAGGGAGAAGGATTCGAACCTTCGAAGGCAGAGCCGTCAGATTTACAGTCTGATCCCTTTGGCCACTCGGGAACCCCTCCACGGGGTAATGCGTTTTTGGGCAATTCATTATTGGATAAAACCAATAAGAGATAAATCAATCGGGCTAGTGACTGATTGTTGCCGGAAAGGCGTACCATACACTAAGTAAGGAACAGCTTTCAAGAATAATGGTGGAGGGAGAAGGATTCGAACCTTCGAAGGCAGAGCCGTCAGATTTACAGTCTGATCCCTTTGGCCACTCGGGAACCCCTCCACGGAGTGCGGGGCGAATATTAGCAAACCATTGGCAACTGTAAACCTTTTTCATCATAATTTTGTGTTGTTTGCTGCTATTTTCATCATGTTGTCGATTGCGGGGGCGTTATGGCGGAGTGAACCGTCGTTTAGCGCAAGGTGTAAACGTATTATTGCTTTTCTTTACACTTCTTTACCGCGCGAAAGCCGCGCTTCCGTTATTATTCGCGCAGAATATTTTTGATGGGTTTGAGCATGAAAAAAGTCCTTGTTGCGGCATTAGTGACAGCGGCATTGTCCGGTGGCAGTTATTTCTACTTTCACGGTACCTCGATTGCGGCAGAGCAACCTGCCGGTCCGGGCGCAGGACGTGCGATCCCGGTGACCACGGGGCAGGTTGCTTCTCATCCGGTGGCACAGTCATTATCGTTGGTCGGCAAACTGGCCGCGCAGCGTTCAGTCAATGTGGCGACACAGGTTGCTGCCCGCATCGATGATATCGTGGTGGGCGTGAATACCACCGTGAAAAAGGGCGAACTGCTCATCCAACTGGATGATGCGCGCGTGCAAGCGGCATACGCCGAAGCGCAAGCGTATTTAGCGGATGAAAAGCGCAAATTGGGTGAGTTCAAGCGTCTGTCGAATCGTGGCGCGATCACCCAAACAGAAATTGATGCACAACAAGCCAGTGTCAGCATTGCTCAAGCCCGTTTAAAAGCGGCTAAAGCTGATTTGGATGATCATGCCATTTTGGCGCCGTTTGATGGCACCGTTGGCTTGATTGATTTCAGTGAAGGTCACATGCTCAGTGCCGGTAGCGAGCTGTTCTCTCTCGATGATCTCTCTTTAATGCGCTTGGATATTCAGGTGCCAGAGCAATACCTCTCTTTCTTAGCCAAAGGCATGCGTGTTGACGCGACCAGTCAGGCTTGGCCAGATCACGCGTTTAGCGGCACGATTCAAGCGGTGGACTCTCGTGTTCAGGCGGATTCGTTGAATATTCGCATCCGCGTGGTGTTCGACAATGCCAATGGCAAACTCAAACCTGGCATGCTGATGGCGGCCAATATTGCCTTTACCCCGCAAGATGAGGCGGTGATCCCCGTGCAAGCGCTGGAATATTCCGGCACCAAACGTTTTGTGTATCTGGTGGATGAAGCCGGTAAAGCCCATCGCACGGAAGTAACGCTGGGTGCCCGCGTGGAAGATGAAGTTGTGATTGAGTCGGGTATTAAGATTGGCGATCGCATTGTGGTGCAAGGGTTAGTGAATATGCGCGACGGTGTGAAAGTGAACGACTTGATGGCGACAACGCCGGGAAAGCAGAAAAAGCAGGGAGATAAAGCCTGATGTGGTTGTCAGATGTCTCGGTAAAGCGTCCGGTTGTCGCCATTGTGTTGAGCTTGCTGCTGTGTGTGTTCGGTGCGGTGTCGTTCTCGAAGCTGTCTGTGCGAGAAATGCCCGATGTCGAAAACCCAGTGGTCAGCGTCTCGACCAGTTATAAAGGGGCATCCGCCTCGATCATGGAAAGCCGGATCACCACGGTGCTGGAAGATCAGTTGTCGGGGATCAGCGGAATCGAAAATATCACCTCAACCACCCGTAATGGTTCATCGCGAATCCAAATTGAATTTGAGATGGGCTGGGATCTGACCGAAGGGGTCAGTGATGTGCGTGATGCAGTGTCCCGTGCGCAGCGTCGTCTGCCGGACGAAGCCGATGATCCGGTGGTGTCGAAAGACAACGGTTCGGGGGAGCCGGCGGTGTACGTTAACCTGACCTCAAGTACCATGGATCGCTCTCAGCTGACCGATTATGCCGAACGTGTGCTGATGGATCGCTTTAACCTGATCAATGGCGTTAGTTCCGTGGATCTCAGCGGTGCTTTGTACCGCGTGATGTACGTGAAATTGCAGCCTGCGCAAATGGCCGGCCGTGGTGTCACCAGCAACGACATTGTCAATGCGTTGAATGACGAAAACGTTGAACTGCCTGGCGGTGAAGTGCGTAACGACACCACGACCATGTCTGTGCGTACCGCGCGTCTTTACCGTACCGCGCAAGATTTTGAATACTTGGTGGTACGTACCGCTGAAGATGGCTCGCCTATCTATTTAAAAGATGTGGCCAAAGTGGCCATCGGCGCGCAGAACGAAAATGCTACCTTCAAAAATAACGGTGTTGCGAACTTAAGCTTGGGTATCGTCACCATGACCGATGCCAATCCGCTGAACGTGGCGGATGATGTGTACGCAGAAGTGGATCGTATGCAGCGCTTTTTGCCTGCGGGGACCGAGTTGTACGTAGACTATGACTCCACCGTGTTTATCGACCGTTCGATTCAGGAAGTCTACAGCACCTTATTTGTCACCGGCTTGCTGGTGGTTCTGGTGTTATACATCTTCATCGGTCAGGCACGCGCGACCTTGATCCCGGCCGTGACGGTGCCGGTATCTCTGATCTCTGCCTTTATGGTGGCGTACTTTTTAGGTTTTTCCATCAACTTACTGACCTTGATGGCCTTGATTCTGGCGATCGGTTTGGTGGTGGATGATGCTATCGTGGTGGTGGAAAACATCTATCACCATATCGAGAAAGGCGAACCGCCTCTACTTGCAGCGTATAAAGGTACCCGTGAGGTGGGCTTTGCCGTGGTGGCGACCACCGTCGTGTTGGTGATGGTGTTCCTGCCTATCTCCTTTATGGATGGCATGGTCGGGCCGCTGTTTACCGAGTTCTCGGTACTGTTAGCCGTTGCGGTGATTTTCTCTTCTATTGTGGCGTTGACGTTAAGTCCGGTACTGGGCAGTAAACTGCTCAAAGCGAACGTGAAACCGAGTGCGTTCAATGTGTTCATTGATCGTATGTTCGGCAAGTTAGAGTGTGGCTACCGTAAAGTGGTAACGGCTTCTGTACGCTACCGTTACGTGGCCCCGGTGATCATTCTCGGCTTTATCGGCTTGAGCGTGGTGATGATGAAAATGGTGCCCGCGCAGTTAGCCCCGCAAGAAGACCGTGGCGTGATCTTCGCGTTTGTAAAAGGCGCAGAAGGCACCAGTTACAACCGCATGGTGGGCAATATTGAAGAGGTAGAAAGCCGCTTATTGCCGATGGTCGGTCAAGGTGTACTGAAATCTGTGTCTATTCAGACGCCAGCGTTTGGTGGTCGAGCAGGGGATCAGACGGGCTTTGTGATCATGCAGTTGGAAAACTGGGAAGATCGCGACATGAGTGCGACCGATGCCCTCGGCATGGTGCGCAAAGCCCTGCAAGGGATCCCGGATATTCGCGTATGGCCCTTCATGCCGGGCTTCCGTGGCGGTTCGTCTGAACCTGTGCAGTTCCTGCTAAACGGTGCGGATTATGAAGAACTGTTCAAGTGGGCGACGGAACTGAAAGTGCTGGCAGAAGACAGCGGCATGATGGAAGGGGTTGACTTGGACTATGCCGAAACCACGCCAGAATTGGTGGTATCAGTGAATCGCCCGCGTGCGGCAGAGCTGGGGATTCCGGTGTCTGATATTGCAGAAACGCTGGAAATCATGTTGGGTGGCCGCAGTGAAACCACGTTTGTCGATCGCGGAGAAGAGTACGATGTGTATCTACGTGGTGATGAAAACAGCTTCAACAATGCCACCGATCTGAGCCAGATTTATGTGCGTACCAAAACCGGTCAGTTGATCACCTTAGAGTCGGTCGCGACGGTCGAAGAAGTGGCGTCAGCGCAGCGTCTGAGTCACAACCAAAAGCAGAAATCGATCACACTGAAAGCGAACCTGACAGCCGGTTACACTTTGGGTGAAGCTCTGGATTTCTTGGATAATGAAGCCATTGAACGCCTGCCAAGTGATATCGTGATTGATTACGGCGGTGAATCGAAGGATTTCCGTGAAAACCAGAGCAGTATTCTGATGGTGTTCGGGTTGGCATTATTGGTGGCGTACTTGGTACTGGCCGCGCAGTTTGAAAGCTTCATTAACCCGATGGTGGTGATGCTGACGGTGCCTATGGGGATCTTCGGCGGCTTGGCGGGCTTGTTAGTGATGGGACAAAGCCTCAACATCTTCAGTCAAATCGGCATGATCATGTTGATCGGTATGGTGACCAAAAACGGCATCCTGATTGTCGAGTTTGCCAACCAGCTGCGTGACAAAGGGGTTGCGTTTGAACAAGCGATCATTGATGCCTCTGAGCGTCGTCTGCGCCCGATTTTGATGACCGCGTTCACCACCTTGTTTGGGGCGGTGCCGTTGATTTTCTCAACGGGTGCGGGTTCAGAAAGCCGCATTGCCGTGGGCACCGTGGTGTTCTTCGGCATGGCCTTCGCGACGTTAGTGACACTGATTGTGATCCCTGCGATGTACCGTTTGATGTCAGGTAACACGCAATCGCCAGGCTATGTGGCCGAGCAGTTGGAGCAAGCGTTGTTGGAGCATAACCCCGCTCACGAGGAGCAGGGTCAAGCGACACCGCGCTAATGCGGTGCGGGTAAGCGTGATAGATACGGTGAGTTCCCTTCACTCTTGATAATCGCCCGTTTTTGATAACAGCCTGCTTTGCCTTATGGGTGAAGCAGGTTTTTTTATGGTAAGCACCGAGAGCTTAGAATCTCGTAGCGAGTTTTCGAGTTTTCGAGTTTTCGAGTTTTCGAGTGTCTAGGGAAGGGGGAAGTGCAAGAAAAGCGGTTTTCTTTCCTTATGGGATCAGCTCTTGTTAGAATGGCGGCCACATAGCCAAGCTATAATACTTATCTAACCTTGATCGCGTTGCGAAACGCTTAGTGTAGAAGAACATCATGTCTCAGAATCAGCCTCAAGATACAGTCGGCCAAGCCGTGCGTTTGAACAAATTTATCAGTGATACAGGCTATTGCTCACGCCGTGAGGCGGACAAGCTTATTGATCAAGGAAGGGTGACCATCAATGGCGAAGTGCCAGAGATGGGGTTGAAAGTCATGCCGGGTGATGACGTACTGGTTGACGATAAGCCGCTGCGTACAAAGGAAGCGCCGATTTATATCGCGTTGAATAAGCCAACCGGGATCACCTGTACCACGGAACGCCATATTCAAGACAATATCATTGACTTTATTGGCCACCGTAAGCGTATTTTCCCGATCGGTCGTTTGGATAAACCGTCTGACGGTTTGATCTTCCTGACCAACGACGGCGACATCGTGAATAAGATCCTGCGCGCGGGTAACTCACACGAGAAAGAATACGTGGTGCGTGTGGATAAGCCGATCACGGACGAGTTCATCGCAAAGATGGCCTCTGGTGTAGAAATTCTTGATACCGTTACACTGCCGTGCCAAGTTACGAAAGAAACGAATTACTCGTTCCGCATCACCCTGACGCAAGGTCTGAACCGTCAGATCCGCCGTATGTGTGAAGCGTTGGGTTACGACGTTTTCAAACTGCGCCGCGTGCGTATCATGAACATCAGTATTGATGGTTTGCCAAACGGCAAATGGCGTTACCTGACGGATGCCGAAATTGCTGAAATTCACAGCATGATTTCTGATTCCAGTAAGACAGAAGAAGCGTCACGTACGGATGCCCACGGGCAGGATATCCAAAAAGCGACGGATGCGAAGCTGTACGATAGCCGTCAGCAAGCCTGTCGTGATGAAGACAAAATCAAATACAAAACGTACGGTGGGAAAAGCGAGTTTAACCGTAAGCCTCAGCACAATGACCGTGACGGTAACCGCTTTGATAACCGCCGTTCAGAGCCGCGTCGTAGCGACAATCGTTACTCAGACAATCGCACGTCTGACAGCCGTTCTTCAGACTACCGTTCTGCGGATAATCGCAGTTCAGAGAGCCGTTCAGCGTCGCGTAATGAAGGGCGTCAAGATCAGCGATCAAACACACGCCAAGACAATGGTCGTGGCCAGGCAGTGCGTCCGGGCCGTGGTGTGCAGCCTGGTCATCAGCGCTCATCTCGTGATGACGAAGCGGGCAGCCAGCGCAATGGCGGCTCAAGCAGCATCAAGAAATGGAAATCAAAGAAAGACGCTTAATATCGGCCTTTCATCCAGTTAAAACAGCGGGTACCTTCGGGTGCCCGTTTTTTTATCCGGTGTTTGGGGGATCACGAAGCAGGATGCCATTTTGCGAATAGAGGGCATAGAACGTTGAAGTTGCCGCGAGAGTGAATCCCGGCTTGCAATCGGTGCGTTGAATTAGCACTATGTACTCATTGATGAAAACAACAGCACACCGAAGGGTGATTGGTCGTTAACACGATGCGTCAAACGCGGTGAGCGATAAAAGACAGAGGAAGTAATGGCAGGCAATACAATAGGACAACTGTTTCGCGTGACCACGTTTGGCGAAAGCCACGGGCTCGCTCTGGGCTGTATCATTGATGGGTGCCCGCCAGGCCTTGCCTTGACGGAAGCCGACATGCAGCACGATCTCGATCGTCGCCGTCCGGGTACCTCAAAATACACGACACAACGCCGCGAACCGGATGAAGTGAAAATTCTGTCGGGGGTGTTTGAAGGACAAACCACCGGTACTTCCATCGGTCTGTTGATTGAAAATACCGACCAACGCTCAAAAGATTACTCCAACATCAAAGACGTGTTCCGTCCGGGGCATGCCGATTACACCTACCACCAAAAGTACGGCGTACGTGATTACCGTGGCGGTGGCCGTTCTTCAGCCCGTGAAACCGCCATGCGTGTAGCCGCTGGCGCAGTGGCCAAGAAGTACCTGAAACAAGTACATGGCATTGAAGTGCGTGCCTACTTGTCGCAGATGGGCGATGTGACGATCGATACGGTAGATTGGGATCAAATTGAGCAAAACGCCTTTTTCTGTCCCGATGCCGACAAGGTTGAGGCACTGGATGCCTTGATCCGCCAGCTAAAGAAAGACGGTGATTCTATTGGCGCGAAGTTGACGGTGGTGGCGCAAAATGTCCCTGTCGGCTTAGGTGAGCCGGTGTTTGATCGCTTAGATGCGGATATCGCCCATTCTTTGATGAGCATTAATGCCGTGAAAGGGGTCGAAATTGGTGATGGCTTTGATGTGATTGCGCAGCGTGGCAGTGAGCACCGTGATGCCATGACGCCAGACGGTTTCAAAACCAACCATGCGGGTGGCATCTTAGGGGGGATTTCCTCTGGCCAAGACATTGTGGCACACATTGCCTTGAAACCGACCTCTAGCATTACCGTACCGGGTGAAACGATTACTCGCCAAGGTGACACCACGGAAGTGATCACCAAAGGGCGTCATGATCCGTGTGTTGGGATCCGTGCCGTGCCGATTGCCGAAGCGATGTTGGCGATCACCTTGATGGATCATCTGCTGCGTCACCGTGGGCAAAATGCGGATGTGGTGACGGAAACGCCGAAGATCTAGAGTCTCGAAGATAAAGAGCGTCGAGATGCCAGAAAAATAGGCTGAGAGACAAAAAGAGCAGGCAATGTGCCTGCTCTTTTTTTTGCGCGCAATGTGCTGCGAAATAAAGACGGTCAACACAAGGGGGAGGTGTGTTGACCGTCGTTTATGGCTTTACCCGTAGACTTTGCCTGAAGATTTAGCTCTGAAACTTAACCCTGAGATTTCGCACTGTCTTGCTTGGCTTCCACGTCATCAAAGTGGAACACCGGCAGACTCCAACTAAATTGTACTGCGGCGACACGGAGACTGAAGCCGACAACCAATGTTGCAATAGTCACGATAGTTTCATCAATGCCCAAGTAAAGCAGGCCGTAATACATCCCGCCGGCAATGAACGCCACAGAAGCGTAGAGCTCTTTATGCAGCACCATCGGTGGACGACGGGTGATTAAATCACGCAGCAAACCACCAAACACGCCCGTCACCACAGCGGCAACAATACAGATCAACGGTGACAGCCCCATGTCCATTGCGACACGGCAACCGATAATGCTAAAGACAATCAAGCCGAGCGAGTCGAGCAAGACAAAGAGTTTGTGAAAACGCACAACCCAAGGGGCGACAAGGGTGGTAAACAGACCTGCAACGCAGGTGATCACCAAGTATTGTGGGTTAGCGACCCAACCTAATGGGTAGTGGCCGAGCAGGATATCTCGCACCGTCCCGCCGCCAATGGCCGTGGCGCTGGCGACCAGCATGACACCAAACCAGTCCATGTGACGCTTACCGGCGGCAAGTGCACCTGTCATGGCTTCCGCCGTGATACCTATGATGTAAAGTGTGGTTAATAGCATGAATAAAATCGATGTTTAAAAGCGTATGCAAAGGATAAACGTATTCTAAGTCTCAGTTTTATCAGCGTCTAATGAATAGATTATGTGTATAGATGAAATAGATTCATGCATTTAAAGGCGGGAAAAACGGCCCTGAGGCCCTATGGAACGTTGACGCTGTCGTGATGTGTGATGTTGTAGAAAGTGAGAGGGTGCGGGAATGGGAGTAAGCGATAAAGAAAAGGGGCAACCAACGTTGCCCCTTTGCAGGATATTATACAGTTTGATGGTATATCGCCCTTAGGGCCACCGTACCATAGAGCCGCTTTTCACATTTAGAAACGGTAGTTCGCCTGAACACCCACTAGCCATACGCTACCGGTGGTTTCACCGGTGATGTTAGCCATGGTGTTGCCGCCCACTTCCAGATCTTCTGTCATTGGTGCATCTTTGGCGATGATGTAGGTAAAGCCTGCATCGAAGTTCAAGTTTTCAGAGTACTGGTAACCAGCACCCACACTTAGCCAGATGCGATCGGTTTCAGGGATCGTCTGGGTACGGTGCTCATCACTGACTGCTGACATGTCGTATGCTACACCAGTACGCAAGGCTAGCTTGTTGGTGTACTGGTACGTCGTACCCACTGCGAAGCGGTAGTTATCTTCCCAGTTTTCTTCTTTGATAAGATCAGTACCTGTACCGTAGCCAGGGATCTTCGCTTCCAGTTTGTCGAAGGTGCTCCAGTCGGTCCAGTTAACGCTTGCGTGCATTGCTAACTTGTCAGTTAGCTGGTGGAAAGAGGCCAATTCAGCGGTGGCAGGTAGGGTCAATGCCATGCTGCCTGGGCGAGTTTGACCGTAGATCACGCCAGACGCTTCGCCTTCTAAGTTCAGATCAACCGCTGAACGGTAGTTGAAGCCGATGCGGTTAGCGTCGTTGATCTGCCATGCGGCACCTAACTGCCAGCCCCATGCGGTGTCTTCACCTTCCATGTATTTCAGGTCTTTGCCTTCCATGGAATTGATCACGCCATCAAGGAACGTGTTGCCAGTGATTGTAGATGGCAGGTTACCCGGTACAGACGCACCAATGTGGCCTTCACCCATCACAAAACGAACACCGGCACCGATGCTGAATTGATCGTTGATCTTGTAAGCGACGTTCGGGTTGATTTCGACAGAGAAAACGTTGGCTTGGTTGCCGAACATGGTACCGATGAAATCACCACCCAGTTCTGTTTCCATGCCGTAGTTAGTGGCAAACGCCAGGCCTAGCGCCCACTGTTCATTCAGACGGTGTGAAAGATAGAAATTAGGAATGACAGCAGCATGCGCGATATCGCCGGCTTTTGTTGATGCTAGCGGTTTACCCATCACGCTCACATCACCTTCTACATCGATATTAGGATCAACATAGATAGCACCCACCGAAATCTGCGTACCTTCAAGGTACGTCAGCATGGCAGGGTTGCGGAATTGTGCGCTGGCGTTATCAGCCATGGCCGCTTCACCGGCAAATGCACGGCCAAGGCCGGTTGCAGAGTATTCTGCCAGCTGGAAACCCGCTGCCATTGTGTTGGCGCTAAAGCCTAGTGCTAAGGCTGCTGCTACAGAAAGCGTAATTTTATTCTTATTCATCAGTCTACAGTGTTCGCTGAAATTCAATAGCGCGGATCATACGCCTTAGAGTAATTGCTTTAAGTTGTTCTTTATAAAATCACTAAATTAAGTATTAAATGCTGGGTTATTTTGTTTTTGTGGTTTTATTAGTGGTAAAAAATAAACAATGAAATCTGGTCGGATGAGATTTCAGCGTACACGTGTGCAAGAGTTCATGCATTTCAGCGACGCCATGTTCACTGAATGGTGTAAAAACTGAATGCGATAGCTGACACAATGGAGAGAGGTTGGGGGGAAATGGGGTGAAAAAGGGCGGAGATGCGGTGAAATCAGCGCTTTTTAAGCAGAAAGTAAAAAGGGAGCTGAGGGCTCCCTTTTATAACACGAAACGATAGTGTTCGCTGAATTAGAATGAACGGCTGTACTGAATACCGTATAGCCATGCATTGGCGCGGGTAGTGGCAGACACATTAGACAGTGGAATCTGAGTACCTGGAACCATTGTAGTCTCAGTTACATCCACATCTTTACCCACAAGGTACGTCACACCAAAGTCGATGTTAGACTTGCTGTCTAGGTGGTACGTGAAGCCGCCTGAGAACCACTGACGATCAGAGTCAGGTACTGAAATAGAGGTTTTCTGGTCTTGGGCGCTGGTGTCGTACATGTAACCGGCACGTAGGGTCCAGTCGTTGTTTAGGTAGTAGGTACCGCCCAGTGCGTAGTGCCAACCGTCTTTCCAGTTGTAGGAGTTTAGCTCAGTGCCACCACTTGTTTCTAGCTTGTCAAAGGCACTCCAACCGATCCACTGTACGCTATAGTGTACGGCGAACTGTTGGTTCAGACGGTGGTAGCCAGAGAACTCGGCCATGTCAGGCAATGGCATTAGGAGTTTTTCGTTGCCCAGATCTTGGCCTTTATAAGACATGTCGCCTTCCGCTTCCAACTCAGGGCTGTAGCGGTAAGACAAACCAAAGCGGTTATCTTCATTCAGTTCAAATACAGTGCCCACGTTCCAACCCAATGCAACGCCATCAGCATCCACATTCAGTAGGTCTTGATTTAATTTAAGAAGGCCTTCAATTTTTTTGTTTGAACGCTGCAATTTACCGGCGCCGTAGATCACGTCTAGACCACCACCCACGCTCCATTGTTCATTAATGCGGTAGGCGGTGCTTAGTGCAATGTTCACACTTTTCACGTCAGTGAGGCCACCGTATTCGTTGGCTGCGTAATTGCTGTCAAATTCAGTCTTGGTACCGAAGTTGGAGTATACGCCTGCACCGACAGTCCATTTTTCATTGATTGGGTGGATGTAGTAAATGTTTGGAACGAGAGAGGTACCACCAATCGATGCATCATCCAGTGACGCAGGGCTAAAGCCGTTAATTAAGCCGCCATGCTCAACATTTTTTACGCTGATATCGGTGCTAACCGCATTCAGACCCAGAGACAGGGCTGGCTTGTCAAACAAGGCCATTGCGGCGGCGTTACGTGACATCACTGATGCGTTATCTGCGATAACTGCATCACCGGCAAACGCACGGCCAAGGCCGGTTGCAGATTGTGCATTCAATTGGAAACCGGCTGCCAGTGCTTGCTGTGACGCCAGGGTGATGGCTGCTGCTACCATCGATTGTGTAAACAGACGCTTCTTGTTCATTTTATAGTTATTCCTAATATTTTTTTTGTTTTGTTCTACGATCGAGCGCAGATTGGGGCAGATTGTATGGGGGCGTAACAACGCATCAAATCTGACCAGTTAGTCAGTTTGTTCAATTTTAACGGTAATCTATTGAATTAAAGGGTTATTTTAAATTTGAGAGACTTGTCAGTGGATTAATAAATCAGCAGGTTCGGCGTTTTTGAGGTCAAAAAGCAGAATTAAGCGGTGTTTTATGAATAAGAGAGTTAAAAGGATACCTTAAAGGTATCCTTTTGAGGGTTAGATCTCCCAATTGAGATCTGACTTCAAGCGTTCTGCGACCGGGGTAACATCTTGCCCTTTTTCCCCGACAACAATGAGATCCGCTTGCTGAATAGGCAGGACAATACCTTGCATGCGATCATCGTTGAATGTGGTGGGCGTGGATCCTGTCGGATTCGGTACAACAAAGACGGTCACCTTTCCTTGCGCAGTGCCTAACACCATGTGCAGTGCATTTTGTTTGCCGAAACCACAATGGTTTACATAATAAATATGGCCGGGCAATTGGTCGAACTGCGAACCAAACGGACTCATTTTGGCATTCACTTGACGCAATGAGACGGCTTCATCAATGTGATCGACAAACGGTGATTCTTGATAGACGTGATCCAGTGCGATTTGCGCCAGTGCGGGTGTCGCGTGCAGTGATGGAGCTGTGGTATTGAATTGGCCCAAGAAGAGTCCAGCAAGGAAAGCGACCGAGGCGGCAAGTCCGATAAACGCAGGTATACGATAGCGTTTCGTGGAAGGCTGACCGGTTTGGTGGAACAAAATGCGATCGGCAAGATCATCGGGCACATCCACTTTCATGGCCTGTTCGAGCTTATTGTCGAGTGCCAGTAACTCGTCAGAGAGTTTACGATTCGCCAATGAGGCGTTACGTGTATCAATCATCTCTGCGCTGTTATCGTTAGGATCTGCCAATAGACGTCGGCGAAATTCTAAATCATCCATTTTGTTGGCCCCTCCGCTCGGATTGTTGTTCTAATTGCTCTTTTAATTGGTTTCTGGCACGAAATAGTCGCGTCATGACGGTGTTACGGTTTAAGCCCAGAATATCGGCAATTTCCTCGCCACTGAACCCCGCCATAATTTGCAGGACTAACGGCTCCCGGTATTCCGGTGCTAACTTCATGATTTGTTGACGAAGCATCTGTTGTTCCAGTTCCGCTTCATTGCCTTGATGCTGGGTATCGGCAATGGCGTAATCATCAATATCCACCAAATCGAGCTGCTTACGCTCGAAACGACGGGCATTTTCACGGCGAAGTATGGTGATCAGCCACGATTTCGCGGCATTATCATCCTGAAGGCTATCTAATGACCGCCATGCGCGTAAACAGGTTTCCTGCACCAAATCTTCAGCAATGTGCTGATCATGGCACAGCCAGTAGGCATAACGGTATAAATCCCGATGCCAAGCCCTCACAAGGGCTTCATATCGTCTTTGTTTATTCATGTCTACAGAGACCGAGGCATCTGGTTTTTTCTTACGAAAAAATTGCTTAATCATAAATTTGCCCATCAACAGGTCGAATCACATCGGTATTTTGTTTGTTTTCGACGTGATCCAGACGATTCATCCAATAATCCGCATTAAAATTGATCTGGTTCAAATTGTGTTTGGCTGAGAAAGCTATAGTAGTCCCTGTCATCTGGTCGTCAGTTGAGGCGTTTGTACCGAGGATTAGGTATACACATCGCGGCTGAGGATCTGTTGAGCAAGATGACAACTTCCTTTTGAAGGCTGACTTTACTTTCTCCTATCAGGCTTGCCTGATTTACAATTGGCTTTAGGTTAATTGACTTATTCTATACATGGATTGCTTTCCGTGTAGATTCTGACCATACCCTTTCGGTATGGTTTTTTTTTATCTTAGCATTGTGTTGTTCACTTTTTATCCTTCTTTTTCTTTACCCCTTTCTCATTTCTTACACTCTTTTTTTGATTGCATTAACAATAGCGTTACACTTATTTGTGGTCTGACCTCTATCGGGAATGCATCATACAATCAATAAGGAGTTGCGATGACACGTCTCCAGAATCTTACTACCTCACACGGTGAACGCATTGCCATTGTCAGTGGATTGCGTACCCCTTTTGCCCGTCAAGCGACCGCGTTTGCAGAGGTGTCGGCATTAGACATGGGGAAAATGGTGGTTAATGGCTTACTGCAACAAACGGATATCGATCCCAAGCTGATTGATCAAGTGGTGTTTGGTCAGGTGATCCAAATGCCGGAAGCGCCGAATATCGCCCGTGAAATCGTACTCGGCACCGGTATGGATGTGGGCACGGATGCGTACAGTGTCACCCGTGCTTGCGCCACCAGCTTTCAGGCCACAGTGAACGTGGCAGAAAGCATTTTGGCCGGCACCATTGATATCGGCATCGCGGGCGGGGCCGATTCCTCTTCGGTGTTGCCGATTGGCGTGTCAAAACGCATGGCCGCCACGCTACTGGCCTTGAGCAAAACCAAAACCTTACGCCAGAGATTGGCGCTACTGCGTACCCTCAGTATGAAAGATCTGATGCCCGTTCCTCCCGCGGTGGCCGAATATTCAACCGGACTCAGTATGGGGCAAACTGCTGAGCAGATGGCCAAAACCCACGGCATCACCCGAGAAGCACAAGATGCTTTCGCTCATCGGTCACACACGCTCGCTGCTCAAGCTTGGCAATCTGGCGTGCTGCAAGACGAAGTCATGACAGCCTTTCCCGCGCCTTATCGGCAGTGGATAGATAAAGACAATAATATTCGTGAAGACAGCACGTTGGCGGCCTATTCCGCGCTGCGTCCGGCATTTGATCGCCAACACGGCAGTGTCACGGCTGCCAATGCGACGCCGCTCACCGACGGTGCCGCCGCCATTTTATTGATGCGGGAAGGACGCGCCAAAGATCTTGGGCTCACGCCGTTAGGTTATCTTCGCTCTTATGCGTTTTCTGCCATTGGCGTCGAGCAGGACATGCTGATGGGGCCCTCCTATGCGACGCCGTTGGCGCTGGATCGGGCGGGGGTGACCTTGTCGGATCTTACCTTGATTGATATGCATGAAGCGTTCGCCGCACAAACTTTGGCGAATGTGAAGATGTTTGCCTCTCGCCAGTTTGCGCAAGCAAACCTTGGCCGTAGTGAGGCCATCGGCGAGATAGACATGGATAAGTTCAATGTACTGGGCGGCTCGATTGCTTACGGCCATCCGTTTGCGGCAACGGGCGCGCGGATGATCACTCAAACGTTACGTGAACTGCAACGACGGGGCGGAGGGTTAGCGCTCAATACCGCGTGTGCGGCAGGGGGCTTAGGGGCGGCAATGATTTTGGAGGCAGAATAATGGCAGAGTTAACTTCTTCAGACGCTTCAAGCTCTTCACGTGCATCAGACGTTTCGCACATGTCACCGCACATCTCAAATAGTGCCTTTTCATTGTCTTACACCGACGACGGCCTGGCGTGGCTGTGCATGGATGTGCCCAATGAGACTATGAATACCCTGCAGTCGGCCTTTGCCGAGCAGGTGAGCGCGGTATTGGCTGAACTGGAAGCACGCAGTGATATTCAGGGCATGGTGGTTTACTCCGGTAAGCCGGATAACTTCATTGCCGGGGCGGATATCCACATGTTAGCGGCCTGCGAAACCGCCGAGGAGGCGCAGGCATTGGCGCAAAAAGGCCAGCAGTTGTTCGCCGCGCTCGAACAGTTACCGTTTCATACGGTGGCGGCGATCCATGGGCCTTGTTTGGGCGGCGGATTAGAGCTGGCGTTGGCGTGCCATAGCCGAGTGTGTACGGATGACCCGATCACCCGCTTAGGTTTACCCGAAGTGCAATTGGGTTTATTACCTGGCTCGGGCGGTACCCAGCGGTTACCGCGCCTGATTGGCGTGGCGGCGGCACTGGATATGATCCTGACAGGTAAAGCATTGCGCGGCAAGAAAGCCAAAAAGTTGGGCGTGGTGGATGATGTTGTGCCACACAGTATTTTGTTAGCGGTAGCGGCTCAGCGGGCGCTGACCCCCAAACCTAAGCGTCATCTGTCGCTCACGGCGCGTGCCATGGGCGGTAATGCGTTAGGGCGCTCACTGGTGTTTGAACAAGCGGCGAAAAAAACGCAGGAAAAAACACGCGGCAATTACCCTGCCACGGTGGCCATTCTGGACGTGGTGAAATTTGGCTTAGAACACGGTGTTGAAAAAGGGCTAGTACGCGAAGCAACATGTTTTGGTGAGTTGGTGATGAGTCCTGAATCTGCCGCCTTACGCAGCATATTTTTTGCCACTACGGCGATGAAAAAAGAGAGCGGCGCAGAGGCTGACCCTCTGCCGATGACACGCATTGGTGTACTGGGCGGGGGCTTAATGGGCGGCGGGATCAGCCATGTCACGGCGGCCAAAGCCGGTTATCCGGTACAGATTAAAGATATTAGCAATGACGGCATTCTCAATGCCATGGCGTATCACTATGGCTTGTTAGACAAGCAACGCAAACGCAAGCTAATACGCAAAACCCACGTGCAGCAGCAGATGCTCAGTGTGTCAGGTGGGATCACCTACCGGGGCTTTGAGCGACTGGATGTGGTGATTGAAGCGGTGTTTGAAGACTTAGCCCTGAAACGCCAAATGGTGCAAGACGTGGAAGCGCAGGCCAAGCCAGAGACCATTTTTGCTACCAACACGTCTTCGTTGCCGATTAATCAGATTGCAGCGGGTGCCGCTCGGCCGGAAAATGTCATCGGTTTGCACTATTTCAGTCCGGTAGAAAAAATGCCGCTGGTGGAAGTGATCCCGCATTCAGGCACCTCAGTACAAACCATTGCGACAATGGTGAAATTGGCCAAGCAACAGGGCAAAACGCCGATCGTTGTCGGAGACAGTGCGGGGTTTTATGTGAACCGTATTCTGGCGCCGTATATGAATGAGGCGGCGCAGATCCTGCTGGCCGGTGAACCTATTGAGCATCTGGATAATGCGCTATTGGATTTTGGTTTTCCGGTAGGGCCGATCACCTTGCTTGATGAAGTGGGGATTGATATCGGTGCCAAGATCACGCCGATTTTAGTGCGTGAATTGGGGGATCGTTTTCAGGGGCCGGATGTGTTTGAAGCCTTGCTCAATGACGGGCGTAAAGGGCGCAAGAGCGGCAAAGGGTTTTATCGCTATAGCAAGCGTGATCAGAGCAAGAAGAAAACGGTCGATAGCAGTGTGTATCAACTGTTAGGGATCCGTCCTGAGCGCAAGACAGAAGGCGCGGTGTTGGCCCTGCGTTGTACTTTGATGATGCTCAATGAAGCGGCCCGCTGTCTTGATGAAGGGGTGATCCGCTCGGTGCGTGATGGGGATATCGGGGCGATTTTTGGTATCGGTTTTCCGCCGTTCTTAGGCGGACCGTTCCGCTATATGGATCAGTTGGGGATCGCCACCGTTGTCGAGCTACTTCATCAACATGCGGATCACTACGGCGAACGCTTCCTGCCTTGTGCACGATTGATCGCCATGGCTCAAGCCGGACAGACGTTTTATTCTGAACAGTGAATAGATTATTGCCTAGGGCGTGACGGTTTAGGAGTATGACTGCCTAGGATCATGACTGCCTCGAATAGAGATCAACCAGCTTTAAGCGAAAGCGAGGCTCAAACACACGGGGGCGGAGCAGGTGATACGCCAGCATCGTCCCTAGCAGCGCGATGAAGATATTGATGCCCGTCAGCAGTACCAACGGTGCCGTGATCAGAGTAATGAACACGACCGCATAGAGCAGGATATCCAGTTCATGATGGGCGATGGCGCTGTGGCAGTGTGTGCACACAAAGAACTCATCATAGGCATTGAGTGCAGGCACGGTGATCGTTTGTTGGCAATGTGGACATACAGCTGGCATGGCTGACAACGCTCCTCTAACAGGTAAACAAAACAAACGTGGCCGGATATCGGCGTTGTAGGTGTCCATACCTCAGAGGCGCCAGATCTGCTGTCAGAAATGGGTGCCATGCGCAACCAAGTGATATCACACGCAGTGCAATATCTTATTGTGTTGCACAAAATAGTGATAAGCATCATCCGGTATTTATGTGTAAATTACTAGGGCAAACTGTGAATACACGATGTGACATTGTGTCTGCTTAGCGATAGGTTATGCTATTTTATGTGATGTAAGTCACTGTTTTACGGTGGGATGGCGGATCACAGCTTGTTGAAGGCGAAGCGTCAATAGATTGTTTTTTGCCGCTAATAAAAACCCAGCGCGAGCTGGGTTTTATGTTTTACGTTCGAATCATTAACGGGCGTTACGCTGAAAATCATCAATCGAGGTAATGGTTTCACCGATATCCAGCGGGGTAGCTTGGGTGTGCGCTTGGCCTTGGCAATGCATCACAATGCGGTTCGATGTACGCGGTTTTATCACTTCCACCACGAATTTCACCATATCAACGCGGCGCAAGGCGGTCAGCGCTTCAATCACTTTTTGTCGCTGGCTGAAGGTCTCATCTTTGTTACCGATGCTGACCCAGAAACGCTGCGCACGTGCGCGCAAATTGGTATCAGGCTCGGCAATCTGGGCAATTAACCCTTCTTTACTGGCTTGCCATTGTGCTTCATTTAGCTCCAGTAACACCAAAGCAAAGGCATTGGTGAAGTCATCCATCGCATCCAAGAGTTGTGTCGGCGCAGCGACGGGCGACTGAATATAAAGGATCAAGCCCGGATGGCGATTGAGTGGTAAGTTCGCTGTGCCGACCATGTATCCCAACTGCTGACGCGTGCGCAGCTCGTGGAAAAAGGTGGTCGACATCAGGTGATTGGCCAGCGTGTAAATCGCAATCTTACGCGGGGTGATCTCCCGTGATTGGTAATACATCAGCAGGGCCGAGTCGGCATGATCACAATGGATTTCATGGCTCAAGGTGCCGGATTGCTCCAAATGCACCAAGGGGCGTTGCGCTTCCCCATAGGTTTGATTGGTGGCGCGGAAGGCATCTTTGAGCATTTCCGCTAACGCAATGGCATCGGCTTCCAGCCAGTTACCGTACACAAAGGTGTCAATGTGCAGCTCAGCAAACATCGCTTCCACGAACGCCGGCAGTTCATCCACCTCAATGGATTCTAACGCTTCAATCAATACCGGATAAGGCGGGTTATTCGGTTGCAATAACCCCGTTAGCTCATTAAACAGCTGTGAAATCGGTTTATCTTGCGCGGCATTACGCCAGCTGCGCAGCATTTGCGCCTTGATGTTATTAAAGCGATCAAGGTTAAATTCACGGTTGGCGAAGCGTTCCAACAGCAGCTTTAATAGCAGTGGTTGCTTTTCACTGAAGCCGGACAGTTGTAGCGTTACGCCCCCCTGATGGGCATACAGGTTGTAAGACATGCCCGCAATTTCAGCCGGGTAGGCCGACTCATTGGTGGCTTCCAACAACATCTCGACGCACAGGCGGGTCTTCACGATATTGCGTGGTGAGCTGACCGCATGCGGGCTGTCGATGGCGACATACACAATGCCTTTCGGGACGCGAAATTCATGTTCTTGTTTGTGCCATAAGCGGAAGCCCGGCAAGTCTTGAATCAATCTTGGCGGCTGATCGGCATCGGCAGCCAGCGGAAGGGGATCCGGGTTGTCGCACAGATACGGGTTATGTTCCGGCAGGGTAAATGCCGCTTCGGTGCCGGGGTGTTGCCATTGTGCCAACTGCTCGGCGGTAAAGGGCGTGACGCCATACGGGGTGTGATACCACTGCGCGACACGATCACACGGTTGATCGTGAGCGACCAGCACCAAGCGCATGTTATCCGGACGAAGACGATTGAGCAGATCCGTGATCAGCGGCTCGTCGTAGTCGGTCATCATGTAGTCACCGTAGATAATGTCTTCCGGTGCGTAGTGCAATAAGTTCATCACCAAGTAGCTGACCGTATCGAGCGGGCGGCTTTTTTCTTGATAGCGAAACGCCATATCGAGTACCGTGCGTTTTTCGTCAAAACGCCATTGTTCCAGCCCGTGTTCACGGATCAGTTCAATGTACTGGAACACATGGGTCACGATGTCGTCGATATGCTCAACCCCTTTGGGTGTCAAGCTCAGGCTCACGGTAAACTCGCGGAAGTTGCTGCCGCTGACACCGCCGCCTGCCGCCAACGAGTTAATGAACCCACGGTGTTTCAGGTGCGACATTAAGCTGCCTTGCCCTTCGTTACCCAACAAATGGGCAATGTAAGACAGCGGTTTTTGGCGGTAATACGGGTCCATGGCTGGCAAGGTGAACGATAAGGTCAGCTTGCGCACTTCTTTGATCGGATCAATGGTAATGAACTGGCCGTTTTCTTTTTCAGTGACCAAGGGCACCGCGATCGGGGCGGGCGCTTTTTCGCTGTTAGGAATGTCACGGAAAAAAGTGAAGGCATACGCTTCCAGCTCATCGAGCGATTGCGGACCCAGTAACACCAGACCCATTAAATTGGCCGAGTAATGCTGCTGATAAAAGGCGATCAACTCATCACGCACCGAGTGATCGTCACGATCTTCCAAGGTGGTGAGATCCCCCACCGAGAACTTGGCAAACGGGTGGGCTTGATTGATGGTTTCTTTGTGCACCTGATATAGACGGCGGACGTCATCTTTCAGTTTCAGCTTGTATTCTGAATCGACCGCATTGCGTTCTTTGTCTACCGCTTCTTCATTAAACAATGGCGCGGTAAAAAATTGGCCGAAGCGATCCAACCCTTCGCTGAACGCGTGGGGACTCACCTCAAAAAAATAGGTGGTGTTCTCTGTGCCTGTCCATGCATTGTTGCTGCCCCCGCTTTGGTTGATGAAGGTTTGAAATTCACCGACTTTCGGGTACTTCTCTGTGCCGAGGAACAGCATGTGTTCCAGAAAGTGTGCCATGCCTTGGCGATCTTGGGGATCGTGGAAATGGCCGACATTAACGGAAAGCGCCGCGGCTGAGCGCGGGGCGTCAGCATCGTGGACCAAGAGCACTTTTAGCGCATTGGCGAGCGTCACATAGCGGTACTGCTTGAGGTCGTTAGGGCTTGTCTGCACAGGAAGGGCCTATTTTCAGCGGGAGAGTAACGTAATTATGACGTTCATTAACATAGCTGGCAAATGAAAGCGGGGGGAATATTCCATGAAACAAGCGGTTAGCGTGCAGCTTTCTACACAGATCCCACTGCGGTCACGGAAAAGTAACAGAGTGCGACGAAGCACTGTTTTCAGACAGGGGAACTTGCTAGCATAGCTTGTCCCCCCTCACTGCGTGATGTGCTGTTGTCACATCATTACAGCGCGATTGTGCTGCTGTTGTTGAGGGGTGTTTAGTTTAAGTTTGATCGAACCGGTCGTGCCGCGAGTATGCATTAATAAGGCGGACTATCAGAGTCGCAAACGTGATATTGGAAGAATTATGCGAATCTATATTATGCGCCATGGCGAAGCCCAGAACTTTGCAGCGAGTGATGCCGAGCGGCCGCTGACAGAACGGGGACAAGCTGAGTCACAGCGCATGGCCATCCAGTTGGCGCATCAGCTACCCGATGGTCTCGACAGTGTTTGGGTTAGCCCGTATTTACGCGCCCAGCAAACGTGGGATGCCATGGCGGAACACCTACCGACACCCCAGCAGCACAAAACGGTGGATGAGATCACCCCATACGGTGATGCCGATGATGTGGCCACGTACCTTAAAGCCGTGATCGCGATAGATCGCCCAGACAGCGTGCTGCTGGTGTCCCACTTGCCGTTGGTCGGATATTTAACCGCAGAGCTTGTGCCGGGCTTGCAACCTCCGATGTTTATCACCTCGTCGATTGCCGCGATTGACTACCAGCCTGATACCGGCGAGTCAGCCCTGTTGTGGCATGCCAATCCGGAAGGTTAATCCCCCGGCTTCCCCATGCTTCGCGTTTCAGCGAGGCATGAGAAATCGCTAAGGTTTTACCGCAAGAGGTCGATAAGGCAATTATCGACCTCTTGTTTTAAGATGCAAAGACACTGCGATGAAAGCCAAGTTATCCCTTATTGTGGGCGCCGCGTTACTCGCGGGTTGTGCCCAACTGCCCCCAGCGCCGAGCATTAATGGCAACGGTGCCATCAAATGGGCCAATGGTATCAGCGAAGAAATGCACATTTCTGCCTCAGGCAGTACGCTGACCTTTGCCGCCCCACAGAGTTTATTCAATCCCGGTGGGATCACGATTTTCTCACGCATCGACAGCGCCCGAAACGGCAATTGCGAACACTACTACAGTGAGCAAGCGGTCAAAACGCGCATGCAGATCTGCGATAACGGGGAAGTGACCTTGATCGTAGAAGGGCAGGTGATCAACGTCGGCGCATTGGCGCGGTATATTTACTAAGAGCGGTTTTGGGAAAGTGCGGTGCTGAGGCCCTATGGGGGAGGAGCAAAAGCGAAGTCATTTGCTTTTGCCGCCGTCCTGCTATTTCGTTTTTAGGACCATAGGACCATAGGACCATAGGACCATTATCGCTCTGGGATCTCGATCAGTACCAGCAACGCACCGGCGCCGCCAAATTCGAGCGGGGCTTGGTGAAAGGCCATCACATCCGGGTGCTGGGCCAGCCACAATGGCGCTTTCTGTTTCAGAATGTGCTTACCAATGCCGTGCATCACACAGCAACAGGCCACACTTTCCTTGATGCACGCCGCGATCATCGCCGCCAGTTCACGCTTGGCTTCTTGTTGTGTCATGCCGTGCATGTCCAAATACATGTCAGGCACATACACCCCACGGCGCAGCTTTTTCACCTCGTATTTCGACACACCCGTACGCGCGTATTGTGTCGGGCCGTTTTCGTTCAGGTGTGGCTCAAACTCATCCGAGAAGTAAAACTCATGATTATCGGCTACTTTTGCCGAGAGTTTCGCCTTATCCTGCTTTGGCCCCTGTCGGCGAGGCGTGATTATGGTATCATGCGAGATCTTTTTTACGCCCTTAACCGCGTCCTGGAACATTGACCATTCGTCATCCAGGGTAAAATCTTTTTTGCTCATAGTGAAAAATTCCAACAACTTTATAGCGGTATTGTAGCGCCATCCGGAGGCTATTTTGGATAAGATTTTTGTCGACGAAGCTGTCAACGAACTTCATACATTGCAGGACATGCTACGTTGGACGGTTAGCCGTTTCAATGCTGCAGGTCTATTTTACGGTCACGGCACGGATAATGCATGGGACGAAGCGGTGCAATTGGTATTGCCAACCCTTTATCTTCCGTTAGATGTCCCGTCTGATGTACGTGGCTCTCGCCTGACAAGCAGCGAGCGTCTGCGCATTGTTGAGCGCGTGATCCGTCGTATCAATGAACGCACGCCAGTGGCTTACCTGACCAACAAAGCGTGGTTCTGCGGTATGGAATTCTTCGTGGATGAGCGTGTACTTGTACCACGTTCACCGATCGGCGAATTGATTGATAACGACTTTGAACCGTTCCTGAAAGAGCGTCCAACGCGTATTATGGATCTGTGTACCGGTTCTGGCTGTATCGGTATTGCCTGTGCGCACGCGTTCCCAGAAGCGGAAGTGGATCTGGTTGATATTTCTGTTGATGCATTGGCTGTTGCCGAGCAGAACATTCAAGATCACGGTCTTGAGCAGCAAGTGATCCCACTGCGTTCTGATTTGCTACGTGATGTACCAAAAGACAAATACGACCTGATCGTGACAAACCCACCGTACGTTGACCAAGAAGACATGGACAGCCTGCCTGACGAATTCCGTCACGAGCCAGAGCTGGGCCTTGCTGCAGGCTTTGATGGCCTGGACTTGGTACGCCGTATTTTGGCGAACGCACCGGACTACTTGAAAGAAGACGGTGTGTTGATCTGTGAAGTGGGTAACTCGATGATCCACATGGAAGATCAGTACCCGCACATTCCATTCACGTGGATTGAGTTTGAAAACGGTGGCCACGGTGTGTTCATGATGACGCGTGAGCAACTGGTTGAGTGCCAAGACGAATTCGCGGCATTCCGCGATTAAGTCGACGCCGTTCCTTTTCGCCCGCGCGATACCGTAATCACGGCGCGATGACGGAAAGAGAGTGAATAAAAACCGAAGCCTAGGCTTCGGTTTTTTTATGCTTGTTGATAGTGATTCAGGCCTTACAGGAAGATGCCTATCACGATGGTGTGGAACACAAAGCCCACCAATAGCGGTACGGCGGTGCGTTTCACCACCGCAAACGGCGACAGTTTGGCCCCACTGGATACGGCAATGACCACCCCAGAGACCGGCGACATGGCACGACCCATGTGAGAAGCTTGCTGCATTGGCAAGATCATCGCTGTGGCATTGGCCCCCATGCTGGCCGCGATTTGCGGGATCAGTTCCACGAAGGCCAAGAACGGCGCGTTACCGGAGCCCATAATGATCGCGGCGGCCAACGTGACAATGGCAAACACAACCGCCATGGCAAACGGCGGTAAACCCACATGTTCAGCAAACATGATCAACTGATCAATGGCCCCAATGGTTTTGATGCCGTGGGCAAACACGCCCGCCGCTACCAACAGACCGACGACCGTGGTAAAGGCGACACCCATCCCTTGTAAGAAATGGTTAAAGCCTTCACAGACCTGTTTGAAGTCTTTTTTACGCATGAACTCCACGATCAAACACAGTGCGATACTGAACAGCACAATGGTCACGATGTTCAGTTTAACGCCAGAGACAAACAGGTTCGAGCTGGCTACCGCCAAGATAATTGGCAGCATGGGTAGCAGTGCATAGTATGCTGGAACAGCGGTGCCATTCTTTTCTTGCGTCATCGTGTTTGCCGTCGGTAAGGTGCCGTCTTGCTTGTCACAATGGCGCTGCCAAATGATATGGGCAAAGCCGATCACAATCACCGTGGCAATCGCGGCTGGGCCTTGGTAATACAGCACGTATTCGACCACATCCATATTCACCGCTTGTGAGCCACGAATGGCATCAATCGCGGTCGGGGTATAGGCCACCCCGAGCGAGGTGGCAATCACACCCGCCGCCGACGCCGCCGACAGTCCCAGACCCAGCATGATAGGGAACATGGTGCCCATCAATAAGACGGCCAAGCCCGTGGCCGATGGGATGGCGAGCTGAATGGCGCTGGCGAGCAAATAAGAGAAAAACAGCAGTATGTAGGGTGAACGTAAGCGGCGCAGAGGTTTTGTCACTACCTGCACCACGGCACCGCTCGCGCCAATGTGATCCATGTATTGCGCAAAGCCCATCAGCGCCATGATCATCAACCCCAGGCTTGCCGCACGGCTGCTGAGCAAATCACGCATCACCTCGAAGCTGTCGAGCGCCGCAATGCCTGTGCCTGACAGGTTCTTCGGCAGAATGCTGCCGCCCATCAGTTGCGTGGCGGCCATCAGCACAAAACCGGCCACCAATAACACTAACTCGGCACGGTAGCCTTTCAGGATCAGTCTGGCCACCATGATGATAACCAGTAATGACAGTAAAATAGGGATCATGCGTTGTTCTCCGGCATAAACTGGGTACGTGTTTGTTCAATCACAGCCAGCACCACATCGCTGGCGGCTTGCAGGGATTTCACCGGCAGGTATTCATAGATAGAGTGGAAGTTATGCGCGCCGGTAAACAGGTTCGGACAAGGCAGGCCGTTTTGTGACAATACGGCACCGTCATAGCCCCCACGCATCGGCAGGATATGGGGTTCAATCCCACATTGACGATACGCATTGATCGCAATCTCTACCGGGAAACGGGCGTCACCCAACAGGCTGTTTTCGACGTTGGCGTAGCTATCGGTCAGGGTGATAGACACACTGCCCGCACCCCACAGCACATCGCAGTGATCGCTGAGTGTTTGCAGGAACTGCTTGCGGTGTGCATAGCCTGACTGGGTAAAGTCGCGGATATCCATATTCAGTACCGTTTGGGCACTGTTTCCCTGCAATTGTTTGACCCAGTAATACCCTTCGCGGTTTTCGGTGTATTCCGGGGCTTCACCCGCTGGCAACATGGCAATGAATTTGTGCGCCATTAAGAGTGAATTTTTCAATTTCCCTTTGGCTGACATCGGGTGAGCCGATTGGCCATGGAAGGTAATGACGGCATCACCGGCATTCCAGTTTTCACACACCATGTCCCCGATGGCACAGCAGTCAAGGGTATAGCCAAAATCGGCGCCAAAGCTGGCGACATCCAGCAGTCCGGCGCCGACCAGTCCGACTTCTTCATCCGGCAGGAAGCCGACTTTGATCGTACCGTGCGGGATCTCTGGATGGGCTTGCAGGTGCGCCAGCGCGTGCATAATGGCGGCGATAGCCGCCTTATCATCCGCGCCAAGTAAACTGGTGCCATCCGTTACGATCAGATCGTCACCGATATAGTGGGCTAATTCCGGAAACTCCGACTCGCGCAAGAAAATGGCGTGTTCTGCGTTCAGACACAGATCGCCCCCGTGGTACGGCAGGATTTGTGCGTGCGTATCGGTGTCGCGTTCTGGGCTGGTATCCAAATGGCCAAAGAACGCTACCGTTGGCAGCGGTACGTCGGTATTGCTTGGCAGGGTCGCGGTGACAATCGCGTGTTCATTCACCGTCACCTCACAGAGTCCGAGGGCGATCAGCTCTTGCTCAAGGAAACGCGCGAGGGTCCATTGTCCTTGTGACGACGGTACCTGACCGGCGGCGGCCTGTTTGCGATCCGCGGTAGTATTGATTTGGGTATAACGTATAAAGCGCTCAATGATATCCATATAACTGCGACCATAGAAAAAATTGCCGCGAGTATAGGGGGAAGCGCTGAAATAATGTGTGATTTGAGTGGGTTATTTAAACAATATTATCAATAGATGGGCGGATTTGGCACGAATTATATCTTTCGGTGATATAAAAACCCAATAAGAGAAAGGAAAAGTGAAATAAGAGAAAAGCGCCCTGTACTCGGAGTACAAGACGCGTTCATATTGGCAAAATAGATGGTGAGACAGGTCGCGACAGAAGCGAGAGTGCTCGCGGTTACGCTTGACCCGCGTGCTGCTTGCGTACCAACTCCGCCATGATCACATCGCGGTTGGCGAGGTATTCATCCAAGCCGGCTTTGCGCAAATCACACGATGGGCAATCGCCACAGCCATCGCCAATCACACCGTTGTAGCAGGTCAGGGTTTGCTCGCGCACCACATCTAACTTGCCGCACTGATCCGCCAAGGCCCATGTTTCGGCTTTGTTCAGCCACATCAGTGGTGTATCAATGCGCATCTCGCGATCCATGCCTAATACCAGTGATTCATTCAGCGACTTCACGAAGGCATCGCGGCAATCCGGGTAACCCGAGAAGTCAGTTTCACACACGCCCGTGATCACCGATTCCGCCCCAATTTGGTACGCGTAAATACCGGCAAGCGTCAGGAACAGAATGTTACGGCCCGGCACGAACGAGTTTGGCAGGCCATTTTCTTGTAATTCGTGAGAGACAGGAATGTTGTCGCGGGTCAGCGAACTGATCGCCAATTCATTAAGCAGGCCGACATCCATCACTTTATGGGCCGTGACGCCCAATTGTTTGCACAGTGCTTCTGCCACTTCAATTTCCAGCTTATGGCGCTGGCCGTAATCGAAGGTTATGCAGTGCACTTCATCATACTGAGCAAGGGCTTGAATTAAACAGGTGGTGGAGTCTTGGCCGCCACTAAAAACAACAACAGCTTTGCGCATGGATAGTATTCCTTGAGAGTTATCGTACCGAAAAACAGTCGGTAGGGGATATCTTGATGTTGAGGTTGGTACTCATGTTCAAGATAGACCAACAGCAGGTTCTCTATTGGCGCCGCCATGCTACCGCAGCTCCCGAGAAGAGAAAAGCCCTGTTGGCCTTACTCACACAAAACGCGGTGACCTCTTTTCTTTTTACCACAACGGTGTACGGGTTTTAGGCTGGCCACTGTCCGGTTTGCTCAACCTGCTGTAATTGGGTGAGGTAGCCGCTGATATCGCCGATGTGCTCAGCCACCCATTGCGCGTCAAAATAGGTATCAAGGTAGCGTTCACCGCTGTCGCACAGCAGCGTGACAATCGAACCGGTTTCACCGCGGGCTTTCATTTCACACGCCAGTTGCAGTGCGCCATATAAGTTGGTGCCCGTGGACGCGCCCGCTTTACGGCCTAATACGGTTTCTAGCCAGTGCACGGTCGCCACGCTGGCTGCATCCGGAATGGTGCGCATGGCATCGACCACGCCCGGAATAAAGCTCGGCTCGACACGTGGGCGGCCAATACCTTCAATGCGGCTGCCGACATGGCGGGTCAAGGTAGCGTCGCCGGTATTGAAATAGTCATGGAACACTGAGTGTTCGGGGTCAACCACACACAGTTGTGTTGGGTGCATTTGATAGCGCAGGTAGCGCCCGATCGTGGCCGAGGTGCCGCCTGTGCCCGGACTCATCACAATCCAGCGGGGAATGGGATGCGGCTCCATTTTCATCTGCTCAAAAATGCTGTTGGCGATATTGTTGTTGCCGCGCCAGTCGGTCGCACGTTCGGCATAGGTGAACTGATCCATGTAATGGCCGTTCAGTTCACGGGCTAAGCGGCGAGATTCCGCATAGATCTCGCTGGGGCTATCGACGAAGTGGGCTTGGCCACCGTAAAAAGCGATTTGCTCCAGTTTCTTGCGGGCGGTTTTACGCGGCATAACGGCAATAAACGGCAAGCCGAGTAAGCGGGCAAAATACGCTTCAGACACCGCCGTGCTGCCGGATGACGATTCAATAATGGGGGTGCTTTCCCCAATCCAGCCGTTACACAGGGCATATAAAAACAGTGAACGTGCCAAGCGGTGTTTCAGGCTGCCGGTTGGGTGGGTGCTTTCATCTTTGAGGTAGATGTCGACACCGGCTAACGCAGGCAGATCCAGTTTGATCAGGTGCGTATCGGCAGAGCGTTGGTAATCCGCATCAATTTTGCGGATGGCGGCATGGATCCAGTCAGCGTTGTGGCGCATAGGGCCTCCTTGGGGGCGCGGCGTATACCGCCGTGTTGATGGCGACGTTGAGGGCAGCGTGCGTGATGCACGTCACCGTTCTCATCTGTTACGGGTTACTGTAAGTGTGAACGCGTAAAAAAACTTTATCTTCATTCCTGTCATTAGCGTAAAATGGAGAAAATATTTCTACCAAATATACCTTAAGAGCAACGCAATGGCCGATTTAGATAAAACCGACAGAACATTATTACGGATGCTGCAGCAAGATGGCACTTTGGCGCTGGCAGAATTGGCTGATGCCGTCAACTTGACCACCACACCGTGCTGGAAGCGCCTTAAGCGTTTGGAAGAAAACGGCATTTTGCGCCAGCGCGTAGCCTTGCTGGATCCGGTTAAGTTGGGGCTATCGTTCACGGCGTTTGTGCAGATCAAAACCAGTAACCATTCTAAAGAGTGGTATCACGCCTTTGTTGAAACCGTTGCCGAGTTTCCGGAAGTGATGGAGTTCTACCGCATGGCGGGGGAATACGACTACATGATGAAGGTACAGGTGGCGGATATGTCAGCGTTTGATCTGTTCTATAAGAAGCTGGTTAACAGCATTGAAGGACTGACTAACGTGACCTCGACCTTCGCGATGGAACCGCTGAAATACACCACCGCCTTGCCGGTGTAGTCGACGTGATAGGTATTTGAGTGCTTTTTGACCAGTGCTGACGTTTTTCTCAATGGAAATGGCGAGCTTTTCCCGAAAAAAAGGGCTGCCGCATTACAACGCAGGCAGAATTTGTGAAGGTTTGCGGACCTTGAGCAAACCTCAACGCACGTAGACCAAACGGGAGAAGATCATGGAATTCCAGTTTTTGCGAAAAGACAAGGCCTACACCTACCTCGATATGCACGCTGATTCGTTTGAAGAAGAAAAAGCCCAGCTGCAAGCGCAGGGCTGGGAACTGGCCGAGGAGATTGAAGCGAAAGATAAAAAAGACGCGATTGAGCAGTATAAATCCCGTCACACCAACTTTGCCGCGAAAGCCGCTGCTATCGGTGCCGCCATCGGTTTTTTCGGTAGCTAATGGCTCGTTAAGCGCGTGAAATGGGCAGGCGGTAATACGCTTGCCCGTAAAAATTAGCAGTATCCTCTGAATATGCTTTTCTGCATTTAACTGATTGATTTGTATCCAACCCTGTCCGCATAATGCTGATGGGCTGAATGTCGATTGATGCACGATCGATACAAGATCAGTGATAAACGCAGGGAGGAAGCATATGCAGGTTTTTTGGCAACTTCGGTGGTATTTCCGCCAGCAATGGCGTCGCTACGGCGGGGCGATTGGTATTCTTATTATTGTGGCCTTGTTTGAGTTGCTGCCTCCGCGTGCGATCGGTTGGATTGTCGATGGGGTGGTCAGTGGCGAGATGGCGACCTCTGAATTGCTGGGTTGGCTCGGTGGCTTGGCCGTGTTGTGGCTGGCTATTTATTTTCTTCGTATTGTCTGGCGTTGCTGGCTGTTCGGCGCAGCCTTTGAGCTGGGCACCGTGCTGCGTAACCGCCTGTATAAACACTTTTCCTCACAGCCCCCTGTTTTCTTTGAACGCTATAAAACCGGCGATTTGATGGCGCGATCCACCAATGATGTGAACGCCGTGGTCATGACCGCCGGAGAAGGCGTATTAACCGCCGCCGATTCCCTGATCACCGGCCTCGCGGTGCTGTTCATTATGACCAGTACGATCAGCTGGGAACTCACATTATTGGCGTTACTGCCCATGCCGATCATGGCGGTTGTGGTGTTCTTCTTAGGCCGACAATTACATGGCCGTTTTTCCGCCTCGCAAGCTGCGTTTTCCGATTTAACCGACAGTGCACAAGAGAGTTTGAACGGGGTACGGATGATCCGCGCCTTTGGCCTTGAGCAGCGCCAGCAGCAGGCTTTTTCTGACGTGGTGGATCAGGTCGGTGAGAAAAACATGGCCGTGGCGCAGGTGGATGCCAAGTTTGATCCGGTGATCCAAATCGCGATTGGGATGTCCTTTTTCCTCAGTATTGCCGGTGGCGGTTACATGGTGTCGGAAGGGCGATTGACCTTGGGCGATCTGACTGCGTTTACCCTCTATCAAGGCTTGATGATTTGGCCGATGCTGGCGTTGGCGTGGCTGTTCAATATTTTGGAACGCGGCTCAGCGGCGTGGAATCGTCTGCAACACATCTTCGATCAACAGCCGGATATCGTCAGCGGTGCACAGCCCCTTTCGTTGCATCAGCAACCGCTGCAGGTCGATATTGATCAATTCTGCTGGCCAAGCCAGTCACAGCCCGCGTTAAGCCATCTGCACTTTACCTTGGCCAGCGGCCAAATGCTGGGTATTGCCGGCCCGATCGGCAGCGGCAAATCAACCTTGTTAGCGCTACTACTGCGTCAGCAAGAACTGTTGGAAGGGCAGATCCGCTACGGGGAGGTGCCTTTACGAGAAGCCAATTTGGATCACTGGCGTAGCCGTTTTGCCGTGGTCAGCCAAACCCCGTTTCTGTTCTCTCGCACTATTGCCGACAACATCGCCCTTGGCCGTCCTTCTGCGAGCTTGGCAGCGATCCGCGAAGCGGCCAAAGCAGCATGTATCGATAGCGATATTATGCAATTTCCGGACGGTTACGCCACCTTGGTCGGCGAGAAAGGGATCACCCTTTCTGGCGGGCAGAAACAACGGATCGCCATTGCGCGCGCCTTGTTATTAGAGGCGGAAATTCTGGTGTTGGATGATGCCCTGTCAGCGGTAGACGGCAAAACGGAACACCTGATTTTGCAGAACTTACGGTCGCAAGCCGGGCGCACCGTGATCGTGATCGCCCACCGCCTGACGGCACTGGAAGCGGCCGATAACATTCTGGTCTTGCACCAAGGGCAGATCAGTGAGCAAGGCACGCACGTGCAGATGCTGCAACACGACAGATGGTATGCCGAAATGTACCGTTATCAGAAACTTGAACAAGCGATTGAGGGGGCATAATGGCTGTGAAACAAGAACGTGTGAACACCGCCGTACTGAAACGCCTGTTGCGTTATGCCTTGGCCGATAAGCGCCAGTTGGCCATTGCGGTGGGCCTCCTGTTACTGGCTTCTCTGGCGGATGTGTCGGGGCCGTGGTTGATCCAACATTTCATTGATCACCATATCGCGACTGATCATTACCCGATGTACGCGGTGGGGGTGTTAGCCGCAGCGTATGTCACCCTGATGATCCTCGCGGCGTGGTTGCGTTACCTGCAAGCCTTGCGGTTTTATGACTTGGCCATTGGCGTGGTGCAAACCGTGCGTAAACAGCTGTTTGGTAAAGTGATCAATCAGCCGTTATCGGCCTTTGACTACGTGCCCTCGGGGCAACTCATTTCCCGCATCACCAACGACACTGAATCGCTGAAAGATTTCTATGTGCAGGTGATTGGCACCGTGCTGAAAAATGTCACCCTGATTGTGGTGATGCTGGTGGTCATGAGCTTGTTGAGCTGGCGACTCACGCTGGTGGTGTTGTGCTTACTGCCAGTGGTGCTGGGGGTGATGGTGCTGTATCAGCGCAAGAGTGCCCCCGCGTACCGCAAAATGCGCGATTTATTAGCCGACATTAATGCCTCGATGAGTGAGTCGATTCAGGGCATGAGCTTGGTGCAGCTAATGCGGCAGGAAAAGGCGTTCTATCAGCAATTCTCCGCGCTGAATAACGAACACCTTCAGGCGCAGCGCAGCATGGTCACGCTTAACGGGTTTTTGCTGCGTCCCCTGATTGATTTATTGTCGGGCGTGGCCTTGCTGTCGCTGGTGGCCTTGTTTGGTGTCAGTGGCACCGAGTTGATCGGGGTCGGGGTGCTGTATGCCTTCATCAGCTATTTGGGTCGCGTGACCGAGCCGTTGATTGAACTGACTCAGCAGTTGTCGCTGTTGCAACAAGCCTTGGTCGCCAGTGAGCGCATTTTCGGCTTCATTGATGCCCGTCAGCAAACCTATGGCGACGACACACAGCCGTTGGCGTCTGGGCAGTTGGCGTGCGAGCAGCTCAATTTTAGCTACGATGGCAAGCAAGCGGTGTTGCGTGATATTAGCGTGACCGTGCCACACCGGGGCTTTTTGGCCTTGGTCGGCCATACTGGCAGCGGCAAAAGTACCTTAGCGTCATTGATGATGGGCTTTTATCCGCCGAGTGATGGGCAGATCACCGTGGATCAACGGCCGCTCTCCAGCTTGTCGCATGATGTGTTGCGGGAAGGCATCGCCATGGTGCAGCAAGATCCGCACATACTCAGTGCATCCGTGCGCGATAACATCACGTTGGGTCGGGCGTTAATCCACGATGCCCGTATCGAGCAAGCAGAAGCCGAACAAGCGGATGCGCTGATTTGGGAAGCCTTGGAAAAAGTCGGGCTGGCCTCGCAGATACGGGCGTACACGCAAGGGCTCGACACCTTGCTCGGCAGCGGCGGGGCAAACCTGTCGGCCGGACAGAAACAGTTGTTAGCCTTGGCGCGGGTACTGGTGTGTAAACCGAAAATGCTGATTTTGGATGAAGCCACCGCCAACATTGATTCCGGTACCGAACAGCACATTCAGCGCGCGTTGCATGCGTTGCGTGAAGACATGAGCATTGTGGTGATTGCCCACCGCTTATCGACCATTACCGATGCCGATGAGATTTTGGTGCTGAGTCACGGGGAAGTGTTAGAGCGTGGTGCCCATCGTGCGTTGTTGGCGCAGCAAGGGCATTACTGGCAGATGTACCAGTTACAACAAGCCGGCGAGCATTTACAGCAGCTTGAAGCCGAAGGGCTGACAGAAACGGTGTCGGAAGCGTCTGTATCGACAATGCACGTATCGAAAATGCACGTTTCGGAATAGAGCGTTATTACGTCGAGTAAACAGCGTTATCGCGCTTGGATACACTTACCTTTCACCATAAAAAACGGCGCAAAAGCTTCAGGCTTTTGCGCCGTTTGTTTGATTGCGGATCAGAAAGTGGGTTAGTCGGCTTTCGGCTCGCTCTGCACTGCCGTGTTACGGATCAGGCCTTCCTGTGTGCTGGACGCGACCAACTCACCGTTCTGGTTATAGATCTCACCACGGACAAAGCCGCGTGCGCCACTGGCTGACGGGCTATCAATCGCATACAACAACCACTCATCCATGCGGAACGGACGGTGATACCACATGGCGTGGTCAATGGTCGCCACTTTCATTTTTGGTGTCAGCAAACTCACGCCATGCGGCTGCATCGCGGTGGTCAAAAAGCCCCAGTCAGAGGCATACGCCAACAGGTATTGGTGAATACGCGGATCATCGGGCATCGCACCATTGGCTTTGATCCACAAATACTGCTTGGCTTCCATCGGTTGTGGTGCAAGCGGGTTGATCGGATTCACCGGACGCACTTCAAACGGACGATCGCGGCTGAACGTGTCCGCCACCACTTTTGGCAGGTAATGGGCAATTTTTTTGACCAGATCCTGCTCAGAGGGCAGATGCTCGAACGACGGCACCTGTGGCATGGTTGATTGGTGATTGAAGCCTTCTTCCGCCACTTGGTAAGACGCCGTGAGGTAGAAGATCGGACGGCCAAACTGAATCGCTTTCACCCGACGGGTACTGAAACTCACGCCATCACGCAGGTTTTCCACATCATAGATAATCGGTTTAAGCGGATCGCCACCGCGGAGAAAATAACTGTGGAAAGAATGGAGTTGGCGTTCAGCGTCAACGGTTTCTTTTGCCGCCGATAACGACTGGCCCAATACCTGGCCCCCATAGACTTGTGGCAGGCCTAAATGCTCACTTTGGCCGCGGAACAATCCTTGTTCAAGCTGTTCAAGATGTAGCAGAGTGAGAAGTTCATTCAGTTCTTTGCTCATCGGGACTCCATAATTAATGTTATCATTGCGCCAAGGAAGGTATCGCTGATGCTTCTGTCGCGCAAGCACCGTTTTCGGTCAAGTGGCAGGCACCCAGCCATTGGCCATCAATACCTCAGAAGGCAATCGCCGTATCATTATCCAGTTTTATTTTTAGTTCAAGTGCTTACCATTCATGCTTATCACGCAGCGTAGGCCCCAACAGGAGACATCATGAAGAAGCTTTTCACTTTGATTTCGGCATTGGCCGCGGCATTGGCGATCTCGGCGTGTACAAACCTCACCCCGCAAGACGCGGGTGCAGAGCACGTTACAGGCACCGTGAGCTACCGTGAGCGCATCGCCTTGCCAGATAATGCCCGTGTGACCGTAACATTGGCCGATGTGTCGAAGATGGATGTCGCCGCCGAAGTGATCAGCAGCCATGCGTTCCTGACCGAAGGCAAGCAAGTACCGTTTGACTACCAGTTGCCGTTCATGCGTGATGAAATCAAACCGAACCACACCTATGCCGTGAGCGCACGCATTGAAGTGGACGGCAAACTGATTTTCACCACCGACACCGCGAACCGCGTGATCACCGACGAAGCGAAAACGCTGAAAAAAGATCTGCGTTTGGTGAAAGTACAATAAGGCGATAAGCCCTGTTGTATTCGGCTATAAGCCGTTCCAGCGATACTGAGCGAGCCGAATTTTTCCGGCCTCGCTCACCACAACGCCTTCGGCCAGCAGTTGCTGCCGTTGGCGTTGTAAGTCCTTTCCCTGCATGGAAATCTCCCCTTTGGCATTGATCACCCGATGCCACGGCAATGTTGAGCCTTCCGGCAACGTCGCCATTAAGCGGCCCACTTGGCGCGCATAGCCCGGAAACCCTGCAAACCTTGCAATATCCCCATACGTTGACACCTGACCAAATGGAATTTGGTGAACTTGGGTGTAGATTTGACTCGCGAAATCATCCATATTTATAACCTGAACAAAAATAGAGCGATAGTTGCATAATAAGATAGCTGCATAATAATGCCTTGATTTTATTGCGCTATCAGATAACGCAAGGAGGTGCAGCTATGATGTATGCCGCGTTACTTTTTATGGCCAGTATTGGGTTGACCATTGTTGGGATCAGTGCGCTCGGACAAAGCCAGGGTAATCTGCCGGCGCTGGCGCTGGCGATCCCTGCATTATGGCTGCTGCCGCAGGGTGGGGTGTCCGCTTGGTTGTTGCTGATCGGCTTAGGCGCGTTCGGCATCGTGTTGCCGGAGCAGTCGCTGGCCCTGTCTATTAGCCTGTTTATGATGATCCCCATCTTCTCTGTCAGCTTTGGCCCCAAAAGCCCGTGGCAACTGGGGGCGTTGTTGCTGTCTGTGGTGTTGGCGATGGATGTCGGCCTCATGGCGCTGCAAAGCGAAGGCAAGCTCGCCGGTACCCCAACCGCCACCATTGTACAGATTATTGCGGTGGGGGTGATATGGGTGGCGCTGCGCAGCTGGCGCAAGGTGGATGGCAATACGTGGTGGCCGGTGGGATTGGTCGTGCCGCTGTGGGTCGGCGGCATGGAACACGCCGCGTTGGTCGCCTTGTGTATCACCGGTTTATTGGCCACGCTGCAAGAAATGCGCAATACCCAACTGAAAGAGTGGGTGCCACGCATGGGCTGGATTTTACCGGCCATCGGCTTTGCCACCATTGTGTTGATCCCGTGGTTTGAGGTACCGAACCCTGTGCTGGTGGCGTGGCTGCTGGTGTTAGGCGGCGCTTTGCTGGGGGAATACCTGCTTGAAGATCAGGAAGAAGAAGTCTAACCGCTGGGCTGGTTAATGCACGAGAGATGACAAATAGTGCGTTGAATTGACAGTGAAAGTGGCGCATTTCGCGGTGCGGCAGGGCAGAGTGCACAATAAATCAGCACTTGATTGCAACAAGGCATTACAGCCCTTGCAATCATCGCAGGTATAGCAGATAATCCTCCCCGTTCTCGCAAGAGACACAAAGAATCTATGGAGGCCCCCATTGGTCCTCCCGCAACACTAACCTGTGAACTCGGCCAGGCCCGGAAGGGAGCAACCGCAGCAGGTGACGTGTGTGCCGGGATGTGGCTGGTGGGGGCTTCCACCCATCTGAAATAAAGTTATTTTTCAATAACTTATCTTCCAAGAAAATATCTCCATACACATTATAGATCGCACTAGCTTTACCCCAATCACCTTCTTCATTGTCATTTTAATTCAAATATACCCATTCCTCTATTTTCACATCGTTTTGTATGGCTGTTTTTATCCTTTGCTGGGCATCCTCGTGTCAATGTGCCATTTGTGAGGGTAATAAAGAGCATATATCTGCAATAGCGAAGAATATTGGCGTATGTTTTGGACTTACGGATGATTAATGGTTGGACTGAACCAGTCAGTGAGAGCGGAACTTTCAAGCTTATTGGTCAGGAATACGTGTTACTTGAGTCACACTATCATATTGGTCAGCAGGATATTTACGGAGTCAGTACAAAGCCAAGAATATTTATCGGGTCATCTTCGATATGGGAAATAGCATCTATAGATGTTTACTCGAGAAATTAAGCTGAGATGATTTCTCCCCCCTATAATATGAGGGGGGAAGGTTATTTTATTGATTTTATCGTGTGTGTTGCTTGATTATATTTAGTCTCTATTTCTGAACTATTTGGGTAATTTGGTGTTTTTCCATCGCAAATTATGAAATTGAATTCACTCATTGAAGCGATGTCAGATGAGTTGTCATAAATTGGTAAAGTATAATATATTTCTTTTAATTTAACAAAATAATTACCATCTTTTGGGTAATAAGATATTTCTGATTCACCAGTTTCTCCAAAGTAATTGACTTTAATTTTCTTTAATTTTTCATTTCCCCAATACTCAGTGATTTGACCACCTTCAGTCGACTCTTCTAAGGTGGGTTTTTCTATTGAAGTTAATTTTTTTATGTCAATATTAGCTAATTTACTCAAGGTTTTGTAATTACATGTGGATGAATCTAAAGCGATAGCTTGGTTTATAGGAATTATTGCAAATAGGATTATAAAAGTCATTTTGTTAAAGTAGCTCATTATGGTCTCTCCCCGTTGAGTAGCTCTTGGATTGATAAACCAAATGTTATTTGAAAGTGAGGTTTGTCAATAAAAGTTTTCCAACTACCACCCCACTCAAAGCCATGGCGAATACCTATTTTAGCAATAGCATTCCAATCTGGATTCCAGTTTACATCTTTATTTTTTATTTCAACGACATCTATGGCTAAGCCATAATTATGGTAGCTATATCCACCCTTGACTTTTGTAACTATACGACCTTCAGTTGTTCGTCCTTTTGCATATAGCGCATTTTGCTCTTCTATAGTTCTTCGTGCTTGCGTTACTCGTAATGTAATACCAAGTTCATCTTCAACTGAATTAATAAATGCTGCTGCTGGTGCTTTAACATAGGGATGCAAAGTTAAAATACGTCTATTCGTATGGACATCCCATGTTAGCGCTGATGTTTTTTCCACTTTAACGGGATTGATTGTTGTTGGTTGAGCTGCTGATTTAGATTTCTTATTTAAAATGCAATCAGTTAATTTTCTGATTGTCTTTCCATTAGGATCAATACGCCCATCAGGGCGGACCATGTTGAGCACTTTCTTTTGAAAGGTTTTTATTGCAGCAACGGTTTTTGATTTTTCCGGAAAACGGCCAAGTTTACCGTCTTCATCTAATCGCTTTGTTGGGGGGATTAGATTGAGGACTTTATTTAGGTTAATTTGAATTGTTTTTATGTCGTTATAATTGTTGACACCACCAATGCCCACTGATTTGACGATTTTTACATTACTCACAGTATGTGTCCTAGATAAAAAAGTTGATTCAATTTAAGATCATATAGGGACGTTTCCCATAGGATCTAAGAATGATTGGAAGCTAATTCACTAAAATATATGTGATCTTTGCAAATGCCAGTGACGGAGATGTTATTTAAATGTTTTGTTTTTAATGTGGTAATCTATTCTGCCCCCACTTTTTTATCCCCTTGTTCTCTATACTTCATATTCCGCCTTTACTACCCCTTATCTTAGGCCTGATTTCACCTAAACACGCTTTTGCCTCACAACCAAGACACCCATGATTTAGTGCTTTCTTACCTGTACTTCGGGCAACAAGGCTGGGCGGTTTGTGGTTGTTGAAAAAGTGCATGATTAGATCATCATGCACTGATAGGTCACGCTTCGCGGTTGAGAGGCGATGTCATTATCGTTGAGGCACTAACGATGAATAAGGGGTACCGGCTGGGTTGCCGTATAGCGTGGCAAGCACATCCATCGCTGTTGTACTCCATGACCCAAAGTAACCGTCGAGGTGATTAAACATGCCCATCGCATGCGCAGCCTCGTGGGTCACAATGTCACTGTCCCAGTTACACTGCCCATTCCCCATGTTCACCCAAAGCAGCGCCATGCTGCCTGGATTGTCACCAAACTCTTTACTGTAAAATCCCGCGCCTTGAGCCACGACTAAACCACCGATAATGCCATGAAGTGTTAATCATGGGGGCATGATTAGGCGCGAAACGATTAAGCGGCTAATCGGGTGATTGCGTAAATTATCGTTGCATCTCGTTAACTGTCTCGCAGTGTTACTTCTTCGTTGAGGCTTGGTTTTCAGTAATATATTGAGCGCCAACCACGTGTATGCGCGTTGGCTGAGCGGGTAGGGAAATCAAATAAAAGGGATGTTAGGTATGAGCAGTGTGAACAGGGTGCAGCACATTAATATTAATCGGTTTGAACTCAAGTCAGCCGATACGGATGATCCCGTCTCAAAACGCATTAGCTGGAATCCATTGGCGCCAGGCGGAAGTAGCTTTAAGTCGCAAACGATGACCGTGTTGGGCGATACAATAGAAATTAAAGAAAGTGCGTCCTCAAAGTTAATGTTATCGTTTTTTTGGATCACGGGTTTGGTGCTTTGTTACGTTGCGAGTCAGACCGATTCTGAGGGATGGTGGATAACGATGTTTATCGGTGTTGTCTTTACTGTCGTGGGCTTAGCAGCAACATTTTTATTTTTTGAAACGCTGACGTTTGACAAAGCACAAGGCGTGTATTTTCGAGGGCAGTACGAGCCGGGAATGACATCCGTGAACCGGCAAAAACAAGGGCAATTAGCGGATATTTATTCGTTACAGATCCTTAGCGAGCATCTTCATTCTGGTATCTCACCTTTTATTAGTTATGAGCTTAATCTGGTTTTTGAAAATGGCGAACGCGTTAATGTGATGGATCACGGCGACTTAAGTGCGTTGGAAGATTCAGCCATGCGTTTAGCCGAACTTACCCATGTCCCTATCTGGAAAGCGTATTGATCGACATTCGATACGCGAAGATAAGGCACATATTGATTATCAAACACGTTATAGACACGTTGGTTCAGGGTTAGCACATCAAATAAAAGGGATGTTAGAGATGAGTAGTACGCAGCACATTACGATTAATCACTTTAAACTCAAGCTCGCAGATACGGATGATCCCGTCGCCAATAGCATTAGCTGGAATCCGGTGAAAAAAGGTGGGGGTAATGGCGACACTCAAAATATGACCGTATCGGGGGATAAGATAAGCCTTAAAGGAAGTCTGCGTGTGAAGTTTTTCTTTGCAGTTTTCTGGATCACGGGTTTTATGCTCCTTTATGGCGGTACTCAGGTTGATGAGATAAGTGGCCCACTTTTTTTCATGGGGACTTGCTTTAGTGCGATGGGCTTAGGGGGCGCCTATTTCTTTTCTAGAACGCTGACGTTTGACAAGACGCAAGGCGTGTACTTTCGTGGACTGCAAGAGCACGGAGGGGCATCCGGAGATCGGCAAAAACAAGGGCCATTGGCGGATATTTATGCATTACAGACCATCAGCAAGCGGGTTCAGAGCGAAGGGGATTCCTCATCGGTTACCCGTTATGAGCTTAACCTGGTCTTTGAAAATGGCGAGCGTATTCATGTCATGGATCACGGCAACCAAAGTACGTTTGAATTTTCAGCCCTGCGTTTGGCCGAATTTCTTGATGTGTCTATCTGGAAAGCGTATTGATCGGCACTGAATCATCAAGGCTGCCATATAACCAAGGCCTCTACAACTAAGATCCCCGTACATGGCGCCAGTGCTGAGGCTTCCTTTTACAGTCCTGTATCAGGAAGCCTTCTGTGCCACCGCTATCTGTAAAATCATGCGCAATCTCTCCTTGAGATCACTCTTACCTCCCTCCCGCTGACCGCTGTTTTTCGGCAAGACATGCTTTTTACATTACAGGTGTAAAGTAAACGCACCAGTTGCGCCGTTGGGCATTTACGCTAAGTCGTTGTTCGTAGTGTGAGCTAGATCTACTATTTGTCCGATAAATTGTAACGATATGTTTCTGCGTCAATCTCAAACGCCCGCGATAGAGGCGATTCATCAAGTTGGTTTTCTATAATGAGTGAAAAAGCCGCACCGTCCCATTTTGTTCGTAATCTTTTCATGACTGTCATTGCCGCCGCGGTTCTTGCCACTGCGGGCTACGTCTATGTTGAGCATCAAAAAAACTACCCAAGCACCGATGATGCGTATGTCCACGCGAACATCATCTACATTGCGCCCCAAGTCAGCGGCAAAGTGCTCAGTGTGAATGTGTCCAATTATCAGGACGTGAACCAAGGGGACTTGCTGTACCAAATCGATCCCGCGCCTTTTCAGGCACAGTTAGATGAAGCGCGTGCCGCGTACGAAATGGCGATTCAAAGTAATGCCGCCAGCGATGATGCGATTCTTGCGGCCAGTGCGAATGTGAACAGCGCCGTTGCCTTACTGGCGGATGCGCAATCGACCTATCACCGCATTAATGCGCTGGTGAATAAGCAGTTATTGCCTGCCCAGCAACGCGATGATGCCAAAGCCAAATTGTCGAGCGCGGAAGAAAATGTCATCGCCGCGCGTGCCAATATGTCACAGCTGATCAAAGCGCAGGGCGCACAAGGCACCGCGGCACCGGAAGTGAAAAAAGCTGCGGCTGCGTTAAGTCAAGCGACCTTATCGCTGTCTTATACCAACATCTTTGCGCCAGTGAGTGGTCACTTAGGTCGCCTGAGTGCGCATGCCGGCAGCATCGTTTCCCCTGGCCAAGCCTTGGTTCCGCTCATTGCAGACCATACCTTCTGGGTGCAAGCGAACTACAAAGAAACCCAACTTGAACGCATTACCACAGGCATGCCTGCGACCATTGCGTTGGATCTGTATCCTGATGTGCAATACCACGGCATGGTGAAATCTATATCACCGGCGAGTGGGTCGTCTTTCTCACTCTTGCCACCTGAGAACGCGACGGGTAACTGGGTGAAAGTGCCACAACGTTTCCCGCTATTGATTCAACTGACCGATGAAACGGCGCATCCTGATTTTCCTCTGCGTGTTGGCGCGAGTGCGACGGTGACCATCGACACCGAGAGTGAGGCAGGTACGGTAACGAGCCAAAGTCCACAATCTAGCCAACAAGAGCTGTAATATGGCGGAGTTAGCGAAAGTGGACGCGTCCGACGAGGATGACGCCAACGTATTGAGTGAGGGCGCGCGCAAGTTAATCACGCTTGCGGTGATGCTGTCTGCCATCATGGTACTGCTCGATATGACCATCGCCAACGTTGCGCTACCGCACATGATGGGGGCGCTCGGGGTGACGTCAGATCAAGTCACGTGGGTGTTAACGTCGTATTCCATGGCCGAGGCGATATGCATTCCGCTGGCGAGTTTTTTGGCGCTGAAATTTGGCATTCGTCGCCTGTTGTTGATCTCTGTTAGCGGCTTTGTCATTACGTCTGCGTTGTGTGGCCAAGCCGATGGCATTGCGGAAATGGTGACGTTTCGGATCATGCAAGGGGCGTTTGGTGCGTCGGTGATCCCGCTGTCGCAGTCGATCATGGTGCAGATCTATCCGGCCAGTCAGCGCGGTAAGGCGATGGCACTGTTTAGTGTCGGCGTGTTGCTGGGCCCGATCTTGGGGCCAACGCTCGGTGGTATCATCACGGAAAATATGGATTGGCGTTGGATCTTCTACGTCAATATGCCAATAGGTGCGATCTGTCTGGCGCTGCTGTATTACTTCGTCAAATTGGATGGACGCGGAAAGAGCAAGCTCGATTGGCCGTTGGTGATCGCCATGAGTATCGGGATTGGCTTGCTGCAAATGGTGCTGGACAGGGGTAACGAGGAATCGTGGTTTCAATCCAATGAGATCTTGTTAGCGGCCATCATCAGTGGCATTGCGATCCTGTTCTTTGTGGGGCGGTCGATCAAAACCAAAGGCGATATCGCGCCGGTCTGGCTGCTGCGCGATCGCAACTTAGCGATGTCGAGTATCGTGATGGCGGGGTTCTCGATGGGGATGTTTGGCATCACTCAGCTACAACCCATGATGCTGGAACAGTTGCTCAATTATCCGGTTGAACTTACGGGGTTCATGATGGCACCGCGCGGGTTTACCTCGGCCATTGTGCTACTCGCGTTAGCCCGTTACATGGACCGAATCGATGCACGTTTGTTGATCGTGATTGGTTTGTCGTTGAACGCCATCGGCACCTATTTGATGATGCAATACTCGCTCGACATCAATACCTATTGGGTGTTGATGCCAAGTATCATTCAAGGGGCGGGGATGGGGTTGGTGTTTGCACCGTTAAGCCAGTTGGCTTACGCCACATTAGCGCCGAAAGATACCATCGGCGGGGCGGTGATCTTCAATTTGTGCCGCACCATTGGGGGCTCGTTCGGTATTTCGATTGTGAATACCTACTTCTCTCGCACGCAACAACGCGAGTGGCATGAACTGGGCGGGGCAATTTCACCGACCAATCCGGTGTTGCAGCAAGCGGCGCATGCTCAAGGTACAAACATCACGGATCCGTCATTTTTAGCGCCGATCCAAAACTTACTGCATCAGCAATCGACCTTGACGGCCTTTGTGTATACCTTCGGCTTCTTGTTCTTCTCGTATTTGTGTTTAATACCGCTCCTGGCGTTGTTTAAACCCAAGCCAAAATTGAGTGCTTAAATCGAGTACGTAAGTCGAACGTCTAAACCTAGCATCAAAACTTAGCACAAAAAAACAAGCACCAAAACCGGCATTGAATCAAACCGTGGGGGCATCATGCCCCTGCGTTGTCTTTCTTATTCTTAATCGAGACACCCATGTTTCTTTAGCCCTCCTTTTTATCAAGACACCCACACTTTTGTACTTTCTTGCCCTGTGTTCTAGGCTTCATTTTACATCGGCGTTACTCATGAGTGTCACAATAATGAGCTATCGCCAACGAAAGATGAAAAATAGACTAATTTCATGTCCGGAAATGGTTGACCACAAAAGATACAATATAAATTCGGCTCGTATTTAAGCGCGACTATTATCTTATTGCCATCTAATATGGATCTTAATGGGTTATTGTTATTGATATTGCTATCATAAAGTTTTGGTATAAATTACGTGCTACAGGTTTCTTTGGAATAATTTGTTTATTTTCTTTTTTTGCGACTGCTTAGTAAGTATTATTCTCATAGTATATTAGTGATTGGTTTTATATTTTGAGGTAGTATGCATAAAATAGGGTTAGTACTTTCTGGTGGTGGTGGCAAAGGCGCTTATGAAGTTGGTGTTTGGCGTGCTATGGAGCAACTAGGATTAGCTAAAGATGTAATGGCTGTATCGGGTACATCAGTTGGAGCCTTGAATGCAGCATTGTTTGCGCAAGGTGATTTGGTTAAGGCCGAAGAAGCGTGGTTAAGCATGCGCTCTTCAGATGTATTAAGTATCGACTTAAAGCATATATTAGCGGCGTTAGTTAAAGGTGGCGTTGTAATATCACCTACCATTATGACAGTGATCAAGTCGCTTGCTATGAATGGTTTCTTCTCTCGAAAGGGTTTATTGCGAATTATCCAAGATTATCTTGATGAAACTACGGTTAAACAACGTGGTATGCCTTGTTATGTGTGTGCCACACAACTTCCAACTTTCAAAGCGACCTACTTTTCCCTTCAAGATCATACTCAAAAAACGATAGAAGACATTCTACTTGCATCCTCAGCAATTCCTTTTGTTTTCCCTAAGCAAGTTGTCGAAGGCAAACATTATTGGGATGGTTTCCTTCGAGATAATACGCCCATAAAACCTTTAGTTGATGACGGCTGCAACATCATAATAGCTGTGATGTTGAGTCGCTCAGACTTGCTGCCTATAGATAAATATCCGAATTGTAAAATCATTCCTATTTATCCACAGGATCATCCGGGTGCAGCTCTAAGTTTTACTCAAAGCGCTGAAAAGATGCAACGAGGTTATGATGATGCTATGGCGGTGCTTTCGCCAGTATTTGAGTTGCTTGAAACCAATTATCAGTACAGTGTCGAATTATTAAAATATAAACAACAGCATATAGATTTTGAGTCAAGAATTCGTGAGATTGAATTTGAAAAACAAAGACTTCAAGATTCTAAGAATAATTTATTAAAGGAAATGTCAAAATGGTAATGCCCGCAGTTATCGCACCGAAAAAACATGGTGTCGTTAATGAGAAACAAGAAATAGATACCTTTATAGATGATTTGATTGCAAAACACAGCGCTAATGCTGAAATGATGAACTTAATGGCATTGGAAGCAACCTCTTTAGCTACCTCAGTATCATCTCGCAGTAAAGAGTTGGAGAACCAAGGTGTATTATCGCGATTATGGGGCAGTGTAACAGGAAAAAATCAAAAGATATCAGCTAGAAACACTCATGATTTGGCTCAAAGTCAATATCTGGGGCAACAAATGCTGAATAAATTATCTGAGAACAATCTCATGACTTACCAGATGGTTGTGGCATTAGGAGATAAAGTTAATCGAGTTGTGAAGGATGTCGGTAATGTTCATCGTGAAATAGCGGAGTTGAATCGAAATTTGGTCGATTTCTTTTCTAAGATACGTTTTTCTTTAGAAGAAAAGTTTTCTAATTTTGAGCGTAATGATAATTTGTTGTTTTGGAAAGAAACAATAGAGTTTGAAATAGTATATAAAGGAAAAACTTACGAACAATTAGAACGTCATGAAAAAGTTATTTGTCTGGCGAATGAATTCTATCGACATTCAAAACAAGGATGGAGTAGTCGGGATGTCTCTTTTCTAAAATCGATTATAAAATCAATAGGTCATAACCCAGATGAAACTATGTCTCTTAAAGAAGTTTATAGTTATTGTTTGAGTGAGAATAAATTAATATCACAGCTTTTTAAAGGTATTGATGATGCACCAGAGATTGAAAATAATCCCATGATGCCTACCTTGATGGCTTTTAATAAGATTGAAAATCTAAAAGGTGATGATAGATATATTGTTGAAACAATTGTTAGATATTCATCGGAATCTAAAAGAAATGAGATAATGCTAGATTTAACCTGCGAGTATGTTAAGCAAAATGCGGGGCGGAATCTAGAAGCAAAAATGTCTGTCTTTGACGTCACGATGAATATTATTGAAGATTTATATATGTATGARTCCAATAAAGTCATTAAAGATAAATCTACGGTAAATGATCATGGTTTATCAATGGTGGGTATGGATACGAAGGGTGATAAATTAGGAACAGTTAAAGGACGCGATATTTTAAGAATGGTAGTTCTAGTGCCTGACCAAGAAAAAGGATTCTTCCATTTAGACCAAGATATAATTGAAGAATTAAAATCTAGAGGGGGGATTATAAAGGATAGAAATCGTACTAAACAAGGTCTAACTATCACTGTTGAAATCTCAGCATCAGGTGCATCCGACTTTGATGTTGTATTAAGGAACTTAACGGGTGGAAGAGGAAAGATCTTAACTCAAAGTTTCATAATATAATCAAGACACCCACACTTTTGTACTTTCTTGCCCTGTGTTCTAGGCTTCATTTTACATGGATGAATCAGGGAGATGGCAGCCATGCCAAGGGCAAGGAAAACACAAGTCAGCTTAACTGACACGCCGTACTATCACTGCGTATCGCGATGTGTCAGACGCACCTTTCTGTGCGGCAAAGATCCGCTTACGGGGCAATGTTATGAACACCGCCGAGGCTGGATTGAACGCCGATTATTGTTTCTTGCTAAGGTGTTTGCGATTGATGTTTGTGCCTATGCGGTGATGAGTAATCACACCCATGTGGTGTTGCATGTGGATGAAGACAAAACGAAAGGTTGGTCGCAGGAAGCGGTGATCACCCGCTGGCATCAGGTGTGCAAAGGCAATTATTTATCAAACACGTGGCTTGATGAAAACCAACGCAGTCATATGGATAAGGCACAATTAAAGGCGGTAGCGCGTATTGCCGAAGAGTGGCGAAAAAGGCTGCATGATATCAGTTGGTTCATGCGTTTGCTCAATGAGCCGATTGCCCGTAAGGCCAATGAGGAAGACGGTTGCACTGGTCGCTTTTGGGAAGGGCGATTTAAATCTCAAGCCTTACTTGATGAAGCGGCATTAGCGGCTTGCATGGCGTATGTGGATCTCAATCCTGTGCGGGCGGGTATCGCGACAACGCCGGAAACCTCGGCCTATACCAGTATCAAAAAGCGGGCAAAAGCCGCGAAGTCCAGCTATCAGCCAACCTCGTTATTGCCATTTGTCGGGAATCCGCGCGCGAATATGCCCAAGGGCTTACCTTTTGTGTTTACAGACTATTTATTGTTGGTCGATGAAACGGGTCGTGCAATGCGTCACGGTAAGTGGGGACGCATCTCAGACAATGCGCGAAACATTGTTGCCCGCCTGGGATTATCGGAAGAAAACTGGCTGGAATTAACGAGTCAGTTAGAGCGAAACTTTTCCGGGGCGATTGGTAAAGAGCATTTGCTACGCGAGTACCATCAGCATATTGGTCAGCAGCGCACACATGGCGTCAGTGTTAGCCGGCGGCTGTTACACGCTGCCTGAGTAAGCTCATTATTCTTTGCTATTTTGACTGGCCAATCGGCTAGGTTTTGTTGTGTCTGCAATTCACAGAATTAGGGAAATAACGGCATTTAGCTGAACAATAATGGCGAAATTTAGCATTTTGCTGAGGAGTTGGTGTCGTTGTGGGGCAGATTTTTCAATTTGAGCGGTTTATTTGTAAGCGCGCAGTTAAGCAGTGAGGCCTTATTCGGCCTCACCTAACTCAACATTCCATGGCAGTAAATTGGTGAGATCAGTGCCCGATGCCCTCTGCGGTAACTCACGGAACAGGTGTAAGAAGTAATAATATGGGTTGATGTCATTGGCTCGGCACGTCATTACAATACTG
>NZ_JAKJSN010000048.1:0-48105 GCF_050337005.1 Photobacterium japonica
GCACTTAACATGCTTAGAGCTGAACCAACCAAGATTAGCGTACCGATGAAACAGAAACGCTGCATGATGAAACCTGCCTTCTTGGAGCAAGTCCTTGTGGCCGGATTGACGTCAATGGCTAAAAATTAAGCGCTCATGCGGACGCCCTGGCTTGGTTAGGGATTCCACTTTGTATTGTTGCTGGTTTGATGTACGGTCCGGTTATCTTTGTTGGTGCTGGTGGTTTTGCATTAATGTCATTTCTATTTACAAATTTTCAGCCACAGGCTCGGAATTGCCATATTTTTTTCTCTCAATCAATGATAATATTCAATCCTATCGGAGATACTCGCTTCACGATAAAATCTAAAGATAATATGCACCAGTTATTTTTACGTGACTTGCATTCACAATCTATTGAGCAAAAAAATCATATTATATCTGAATTATGTAACAGTATACTTGATGTTGATATTGAGGTTGTAGATATTAATCGGGTTAATGACCAGTATCAGCATCCTATTTATTCAAAACATAGAGAAATAATTAATGAAAACGATGAAATGAATAAATCGTGACACTCGAGGGTGTTCAACGTTTTGTATCTTTTCCTCACTCGCCAGTTCCCTCCCCACGAAACTGGCGTTATTCTTCTGGTCTTTATCGTGAGCTGTTTCCACGGTTCGTACGTACACAGTACCGCTGAGCCGTGAAATCGCTGAACATAGCACCAGCGATGCATCGTCGGCAGGTCACTGCGACTGGCATCATACTGTCCCCTCTATATCTTCAAGGATTGAAGCACACTTATGAAACCGAATTACCGTAACCCCCAACTTACCGAACAATATGTTGAGATGATAAAAAATGTTCCGATAAGTGAAACTGCCGAGAAATATGGAAAGGCACATTTTGATCAGATGGAATCTGAAAGTCATGTAATGGAGTGGCGGGGATTCGATTACCTTGGGTTTAAATACCTTCGTGAAACGGCAGGCATTATTGGTTTTACGTTTATGTACCTGTTGGGTTCATTCTTAAAAGACGGATGGGAGAATTTAATTCCTGCTTGGGATGTTTATTATGCTATGTCATTAATTTCTTCATTGTTTATTGGGTTTGTATTTTGGGGTGGATTAGCTGGGTTTATTTATGACTACCGGTTTGGTGACGAAAAAATTGCATTAAGGTGGCATAGAGATGAATCCGAACTTTCGTATAAGATCGTAAGGGGAATAGGCTGGTTTGGTGTTATTTTTTGCATCGTGATGGCATTGATTTTTAGCCCGATGATATTTGTTGGCGCTGGTGCATCTGCATTATTAGCTTTTAGAGCGATTAACATGAGGCTAGAATATCATTATCAAATTATACCTTATGACTCTATTTTGTACTTACAGGTTAATGAAAAATTGGGAGAGATTACCGTTTTCTTTAAAGGAATAACTTTACAGGAAAATGACATTAAATTGAAAATTTTCGAAAAAGTAACAACTGCTGATTTTTATTTTAATGATCGGCCCATCGATGAGGTAATAGCGATTATAAATGAAAAAGTGGGCTATGACGTAGATGTACTTTATACGGAATCAAAAAAATCAGATAAAAACATAGAAGACAGTCGATCTATTTATCAAAAAATCAGAGATCAAAATCCTCCCCTTGAAGTTATCGAATTCGATTTGCGTGAACTCAAACAAAATGCGTCGGCATAATGTATTTACGCGAATAATTCCCCTCACACAGCGATGGCTTGTGTGAGAGGGGGCGGTCAATGTATCAACACAATGACTCGCAATAAACACGACCTTTAAACGTCTTTGGCGTCAGCGTGTTCAGCATCGTCTTTCTTTTGCCAGTTGCAATCAATGTTTAATACCAACTCACTCAGGTGCGTGGGTTGGAGCACCTCATCGGATGGAATGCTCAGCGAGCAGGCCATCTGCTGGTTGAACAGTTGCCAGTGATTGCGCAAGCACACGTCCAAATCATCACTTTGATCGGCCCAGGTTTCGGCAATAAATGGCTTCATGCTGGCGGCGGCGTGGCCGTACATCATCAGCTGCCATTTCAGCACTTTAATGTCGATTTGCTGTTGGGGGAAATCCTGATTGACCGGATCAATCAAATCTTGCACCAGCTTTTCAATATTGCCTGAATTATCAATGAAATAATCAAACAAGGCTTCTTGGCGCACGGCATCGGCAATCAATTGAATCGCCTGTGGGTGCACAATCATGTGCGCCAGCATACGGACCGAAAAGTGATACAGCCGTTGGTGAGACGGGTACGTCTGCGGAATATCAGCAAGCAGCTGGTGCATGTAGTGATGCATATAGGCTTCTAAGCAATCACTGATGCTGTGCCAGATCTTCTCTTTGCTGCCAAAGTGGTGGCGGATCAAGCTGTGAGAGACTCCCGCGCGCTCACTGATGTTACGCAGCGAGACGCGCTCATAGCCCAGCTCGCAGAACATGTCTGCCGCCACGGTCATGATGTGAAGTTTGGTTTCTTCGGCGGCTTGTGCGCTGCGCCGCCCTTGTTTTTTCTCTGTCATACGCTATCTGCTTGTTTTCCCGCATCCATCTTGGCTGCTTAGGCCTCGTAGTGTACCTAAATCCGTGATTGACCGTCATCTTTAATCGGGTCTTTGCTCAGAAAATTCCTTTATTGTCCACCTGTAAAATATAGTTGATCTTCATTGCGATCAACATATACTGCACGCCTGTGTAATAAAAAACGAAAGAGAACACATTTTGCAGGGACATCCCACCGTATTGACCCCTTTTATGCGGGTCGCCGTCTTGGTTATTGCCAGCAGCCTGTTGGCTGGCTGTTTCCAAGCCCAATCTGAACCCACGGTCGACGCCGTGAAACCCGTCAAGCTGTATCAAATCCCGATGCAAAAAGCGCACGCTAGCGACGCCTTTCCGGCGCGGGCAGAAGCATCGCAACGGGCACAACTGTCGTTTCAAGTCCCTGGTGAAATCGCCACCCTCACCGTGCGAGTGGGGCAGCATGTTGAAGCAGGTCAGGTCTTAGCACAGTTGGATGACACCGATTACCGCTTGGCGTTTGAAGCCAAATTGGCGGAATTTGAGTTAGCGAAAAGCCAGTTCCAGCGCGCTAAGCAGCTGTTTAGCAAAAAGCTGATCAGCACCGATGAGTTTGACCGTCACGACACCCGCTACAAAGCGGCGTTGGCAAACCTTGAGCAAGCCCGTACGGATCTGGAGCACACTTTGTTGCATGCGCCGTTTGCTGGCACCGTCTCGCTGAAGCATGTGAATCCGCACCAGTTTGTTGGCGCAAACCAACCGATTGTGAATGTACAGAATGTGACCACGTTAGATTTGAGTTTCAGTTTGCCTGTGTCTTATGTCGAGCAAACCGATCTGGCGACGTTGCAAGCGGCGATGATCTGGGTGGTGATGGACAACTACGCCGCGCAATCTTTGCCTGCCGAGTTTAAAGAACTCTCCACCCGTCCGGATGCCGACACCAATAGCTATACCGCCAAAGTCACGGTTGCCCGCCCGGCCGATCGCAACATGTTGTCAGGCATGTCGGCGCAGGTGCATATCGGTAAGCCCTCAGCCATGGCTGCGCTGCATTTGCCGGCGGGCAGTTGGGTAGAAAAAGACGATCAGCAAGGCACCGTGTGGCAGGTCGACCCCGCCACAGGCGTGGTTAGCGCCTTGTCACTGACGCTGAATGCGCGCGGTGATGTGGTAGGAGGATTACAACAAGGCATGGTGATTGTGACGGCGGGGGCACAAGAATTGTTGTCTGGCCAGCAAGTACGCGCATGGGAACGCGAGGGCGGAATTTAATGAAACAAATATCATGGGTGATTTTGTCATTGGCGATGCTGCAAGGCTGTCAAGACGGAGACGGTATTACACCGCCCGCGCCGTTAACGGTGTCGACCATTACGGTGACCGATTCGGTGGCCAGCCAATACCGCCGTTTCAATGGACAGGTGGAGGCCGCCGAGCTGACGCCGTTGGCGTTTCGGGTGGAAGGCGAACTGAAGCAAGTGTCGGTACGTACCGGCCAGCGCGTCACGAAAGGGCAACCGCTCGCGGTGCTAGATGCTGACAAGTTTGACCAGCAGTTGCGCGATGCCAAGGTGCAGTTTGAACTGGCGACCAAGCAATTGCAGCGTGGCCGTGAATTGCACAGCCGCAAGATGGTGTCTAACGCCGAGTTGGATGAACTGGTTGCTAACCAGCGTTTGGCCAAGGTGCACTTTGAATCCGCAACGGCACGCCGAGGTTATACCCAGCTTTTAGCACCGTTTGACGGGGTGGTGGCGGAGGTGCCAAAAGAAGCCTTTGAAGCGGTGACACCGGGCGAAACCGTGGTCAGCGTGTATCAGGATAATCGCGTCTACATCAACATTCCGGTGTCGGATACCGTGATCGCGATGATTAATCCCGCGCAAGGGGGCCGAGGGTATCAGCCGATGGCGTATTTCGGCGCGGAGCAAACCGGTTATCCGGTGACGTACCGTGAACACACCAGCGAACTTGCGCCTCACAGCCAAACCTACCGCATGTGGTTTGACATGCCGCAACGTGAACCGGCCATTTTGCCCGGTACCAGTGTGACCCTGAATGTGGACATGACAGCGGCGGGGCTGAGCACGCAGCAAGGGTTTGTGTTGCCGCTATTGGCGTTGGATGCCGGCCAGCAAGACGGCCAGTTCTTTGTCTGGAAATGGGTGGAGGGCAAGGTACAGCGCGTGGAAGTCGGCGTTGAACATATCAACAGCCAAGGGGCGATCATTGGTCGTGGCGTGGCGCAAGGGGATCGTCTGGTGACGTCAAGTTTGCGCAAGTTGCGTGATGGCATGGCCGTGACGGTGCAATCTGCGGTGCCCGTTCAGGCGTCTGCTCAGTGAATTTTACAGCGATGCGTCATGGTGGCCTGATGGTATTGCGATGGGGCATCGGTATCGGGATCACCGTGTTGGGATTGATGGTAATAAGCGAACTGGGTCAGTTTCTGGTTTGGCAATTAATTGGTGAAAATGTGCAGCATTTGGAAGTAACCCTGCAACCGGCAGGGTGGGAAGCGGGCGTTGAACAGCCTGCCACACAGGTTGACGCGATCATGGCATGCGTTCGTGTTCTCATGGAGACAGTACAGTGAGCATTGCGGAATATTCAATTAAAAACAAAGTCATTAGCTGGCTGTTTTTAATCATTTTAACGGTAGGCGGGATCAGTGCATTTTTTGAGTTGGGCCGTTTAGAAGACCCTGCCTTTACCATTAAAGATGCGATGATCATTGCGACCTACCCAGGGGCAACATCGACCGAAGTGGAAGAAGAACTGACGCACCCGATTGAAAAAGCGGTGCGCCAGTTGCCGTACATCGACAAGGTGACATCGACCTCCTCGGCGGGCATGACGCAAATTATGGTCAGCATGGAGATGATCTACGGGGCAGAGGAGCTGCCGCAGATCTGGGATGAGATGCGCCGTAAAGTGAACGATCTCAAGCCGATGTTACCGGCTGGCGTGACGTCGCTGCAGATCATGGATGATTTTGGTGATGTGTACGGCGTGATGTACATGATGACCGGTAAAGGCTATTCCTATGAGGAACTGAAGCAGTACGCGGATTACCTGATCCGTGAATTGGATTTGGTCGAAGGCATTGGCAAGGTCAGCATCGCCGGTCAGCAGCAAGAGCAGATTTTTGTTGAGATCTCACTGGAACGCATGGCGGCGCTGAATCTCGATATGAACACGGTCGTTGGGTTGTTGAATCAGCAAAACAGCGTGCAGTCTGCCGGTGAAATCATGATCAACGGCCAGAACTTGGTGATCCGCCCGAACGGCAGCATGAACAGTGTGGAAGCAGTAGAGAACCTGGTGATCCACGGGCGTGACACCGGTAATCTGATCCGCTTGAAAGATGTCGCGACAGTGACCCGTGGCGTGCAAGAAAAACCGAGTAACGTGGTGCTGTTCAACGGTCAGCCAGCCATTAACTTGGGCATTGCGTTTGCCGATGGTGTGAACGTGGTGGAAGTCGGCCAGCGTGTGGATGTGCGCTTGGCTGAGCTGGAAAGTGTGAAACCGGCCGGGATCACCTTAAACAACTTCTACAATCAGGCGCAAGAAGTCGATAAATCCGTGAAAGACTTCATCATTAGTCTGGGTGAAGCGGTCGCGATTGTTATTGTCGTACTGCTGTTTGCCATGGGCTTGCGCAGCGGGTTGATTATCGGTGCCGTGTTGCTGTTAACCGTGTTCGGTACGTTTATTCTGATGAAGCTGAACAATATCGAACTGCACCGTATCTCGCTCGGCGCCCTGATCATTGCATTGGGGATGCTGGTGGATAACGCCATTGTGGTGGTGGAAGGCATTTTAGTCGGGCTGAAAAAAGGCCGCACCAAAGTGCAGGCGGCGGTGGATATCACCAAGCAAACCCAATGGCCGTTGCTGGGCGCCACCATCATTGCGATCACCGCATTTGCCCCGATTGGTTTGTCGGAAGACGCCAGTGGCGAGTTCATGGGATCGCTGTTCTGGGTATTGTGTTACTCGCTGTTCCTGAGCTGGATCACCGCGCTGACGTTAACCCCGTTCTTGGCGGATTTATTGCTCAAAGACAACGACACCGCTGCGGGGGAAGGGGATGAAGATGAGGCGTACAAAGGGGCCTTGTTTACCCTGTTTGGTGCCACGTTGAAGTTTGCCCTGCGTTTTCGTTGGCTCACCATGGCCAGCATGCTGGCGTTGTTGGTGGCTGCGGTGGTCGCGTTCGGTCATGTGAAACAGTCGTTCTTCCCGCCGTCGAACACGCCGATGTTCTATGTCGATATGTGGATGCCGGAAGGCACGGATATTCGTGAAACCCAGCGTCAGGCGGAGCAGGTGGAGCACTACATTCGTCAGCAAGACAATGTGAAGTTTGTGACGGCGTCTATCGGGCAGGGTTTACAGCGTTTTGCGTTGACCTACCAGCCGGAGAAAAGCTATGAAGCGTATGCGCAGTTGCAGGTACGTACCGACGATCGCGAGAGCATGTTTGCGTTGCTCCACACCCTCGACGAGACACTCGCCACGCAATTTGCATCGCCGTCGTTCCAGTTTAAGTTGATGGAGTTTGGCCCGTCACCGGCGTCGAAAATTGAAGCGCGCATTAGCGGCCCTGATCCGCAGGTGCTGCGTGATATTGCGGTGAACGTGGAAAATGTGCTGCTGGCCGATCCGGGTGCGCGTAACGTACGTCATGACTGGCGTGAGCGAACCAAAGTGCTGGTACCGCAGTTCAATGAAACCAAAGCCCGTCGCTTGGGGATCTCGAAAGAAGACTTGTCGCAGACGCTGCAAATGGCCTACGGCGGCAGTACCATCGGCGTGTTGCGTGATGGCACACAGATGTTGCCTATCCTAGTCCGTTTGCCTGAAAACGAACGGGTGGATTTCAACAGCGTACAGAATCTGACGCTATGGAGCCCGGTGCAACAGGCGTATGTGCCGGTTGAGCAAGTGATTGATGGTATCGATCTGGCGTGGGAAGAGCCGTTAGTACAGCGCCGTGATCGTAAGCGCACACTCACGGTATTGGCCGACCATAACGTACTGGGCGATGAAACCGCCGCGAGTTTGTTTGCCCGTGTACGTCCGCAAGTGGAAGCCTTGTCATTGCCAGTGGGTTACCACATTACGTGGGGCGGTGAGTATGAATCGTCGAAAGACGCGCAAGAGTCGATGATGAGCTCAATGCCAATGGGCTACCTGTTGATGTTTGTGATCACCATCTTCTTGTTCAACTCGGTGAAAAAGTCACTGGTGATCTGGGCCACGGTGCCGTTGTCGATCATCGGCGTAGCCATTGGTTTGTTGGCGACGAATGTGCCATTCAGTTTCACTGCGCTGTTAGGCTTACTGAGCCTGAGCGGGATGATTTTGAAAAACGGCATCGTTTTGTTGGATCAGATCAACATTGAATTGGAGCAGGGCAAAGCGCCGTATGATGCGATTGTACACAGTGCGATCAGCCGTGTGCGTCCGGTAAGCATGGCGGCATTGACCACCATTTTGGGGATGATCCCCTTGGTGTCGGATGCCTTCTTTGACTCGTTAGCGATCACCATCATGGCGGGGCTGGGCTTTGCCACGGTACTGACCTTGATTGTGGTGCCGGTGTTGTTTGCGTTGTTTTTCAATGTGAAAGCGCCGGATCCCACAGCAACGCCGACGCATGAGCAGGTTGCTCACGCTTAAGTAAAGCGTCAACGCTGTGGTGCTTTTTATCGGCACAGCATGAGAAAGCCCCGCGCTGTTTAGGTGCGGGGCTTTTTTTGTTTATCGCTTTTTTGCTGCTGTCTTTTCGATGCCGTCTTTTCTCACTAAAAACGGCTATGTCGTTATCAACAGATACAGCGGCGATAGTGTGTACTTACCTAGTGGCGAAAGAACAACTGACTAAACGGGTTAAGTAATGTCGCTAGGCCCGAGGTAAAGTGCAGCGGTGCATCAAGCAAGGTTAGGCATAAGCAGTCTTGCCCTTCATGGGTGCGTGGCACGTGTTTATCAGCAGCGGTTTGCACCACAAAATCGCCAGCATGATAGGTGCCGTTTTCATCGTGGAATTCACCGGCCAAGACCAAGGTGATCTCTTGCCCTTGATGGGTGTGTTCTGGCAGCGCACTGTCACTGTCCATATAGATGAAGTTCATTTTACTGCTGCCGCCTACTGCAACATGGGCCCGTTTGATGTTGCCGGGCAGTTTGCTCCACGGGCCAATCTGGTCGTGATGGCGTTGCAGCGCACGGGGCAACGGGTAATGGTGCGACCCGAGCGTCAGCGTGGCTGATGATGCCGATGTATTTTCTGCTTCAGCCTGCTCACAGTCTGAAGCTTGTGCCTCTGTTTGCGTCATGATCTGCGCCATCATGGCATGCAAATCCGCCGGTAACGCCTCTGTCGTTGCTGCCGGTGTCGGCGTGGCATTAGCTTGCCATGCGGCATCGGCTTGCGTGGCTTCCAGTTTAGCGACGCGCTGGCGGCAGTGAGGGCAAAATTCTAGGTGGGTACTGATCATAATGCTGGATGCGGGATCCAAATCACCGGAGGCAAACAGCAGCAGTGCATCCTCATTGGGGTGCAAACGGACATTAGTCATCGAGGGCCTCCTTCATTTTCTGTAGCGCTAAACGCAGACGACTTTTTACGGTGCCCAATGGCACGCCAATCGCATCGGCCACATCTTGGTGCGATGCACCTTGTAAACAGACCATACGCACAACTTCAGCTTGTGCGGTGGGCAGCGTGTTGATCAAACTGTCGAGTTCTTCACTGACGATAGCTTCAAACTCCAGCGGCAGTTTATCCGGATCGCGCTCTTCATGCATGATCGGCCACAAATCGTCCCCTTGCACCCAATCTTGCTGGTGCTTGGTTTTACGCAGTAGGTCGAACTTCACGTTACGTGCGACGGAATAGATCCAGGTAAGGGCAGCGCCTTTAGAGGGCTCGTACAAGTGGGCTTTTAACCAGACTTTCAACATGGTTTCTTGTACAACTTCCATGGCCATCGACTCATCACGCAACTGTTTACGTGTAAAGTTCAATAGCTTGGGCGCGACAAAGGTAAACAAGGTTTCGTAACTTTTACGGCAGCGTGTTTGCGCAATGTTGCCCAATAACTCGGCGACATCAAGCGCCGGTGCGGGGGTATTTATCATAGACTCCTTGCCAGTCGCGGAGTGTATATCAGGATGGGATGTGATCATTTCTCTCTCTGCAAGCATGGGGTCCATGTGTAATTAACGCAATGGCTGAGCAGAAAGATCACCGTGTCTGATGATTTTTTTTATGTAACGCATGCAAAGGTGGGGCGTCGGGTGCTTGAGCAGGCGTTGTTTGGTGGCGAGCGGGATAGGTAAAATCTCCAACCAGCGCCAGCACACCCAGTTAGGCGTGCGCGGCCAGTCATCGACGCTGCTGGCGGGCAGTGGGAAATGGTGCTCAATCATCCCTTGTTTTAAGCGGGTCAGCAAAATGTCATGCTCGGGCAATGGCGGTAAATCAGGCCATCGCGCAGTGATATCACCTTGTAGACGCGAGCACAACGGCGGGGTCGCATCATGACGTAACACGCCGCTTGCCTGAATCGTCAGGTCGAGTTTAATTTGGCAGGCACTGAGCCAATCCACATCATCAATATGGGCGAGCATTATGATATCGCCCTTCGCCACGGCGGCCGTTCCGCATTTGTCTTGCATCACTAACCATAATCCACCGGCGCGCAAACCGTCAGTGATGGTTTGTGTGAAAAGGATCCCATTGCCCCAGATCACCAGTTTACTCATGGGCATGCCATGCTCTGTGGTTTGCAGGTAGGGCAACGTGTATGGATACACGGTGCGCGGAAAAGAGGGGGCTTGAGACACAGTACAACTCCTTTTTCATGACTTTTTTGCTTTACGTCGCAAATAGGGCTTTGGATGACTATGAGCGTAAAATTGTCAATTTTCATTGATCCAACGCTGTTGGTCTGAGCGTATCTATCTGCACTTTCCCATTGTCCACATCCATGGATGAAACAGTATGTGAACGATGACAGACAAAGAATGAGGATACCCTTATGACGTTGAAACCTTTATCCCTCGCGATGATTTCAGCCGCGTTATTGGTTGGCTGCAACGATGATAACGACACCGCTAAATTGCGTGTGACCCATGCCAGTAGCGATGCGCCGCAAGTGGCGGTAAAACTCAATGGTGATGTGGTGGATGCATTGGCAGAGGTCGATTACCAACAAGCCAGTCCGTTTCTTGCGGTTGATAGCGGTACCTATGATGTGGCGGTTGATGCTTTGCTACCCGCAGACGAAACGTTAGAAGTGATTGCGGCTAACTTAGATTTGGCCGGTGACATGCAATATGACGTGTTTGCGGTGAATAACACCGCCAGTATTGAGCCCGTTGTATTAATGCGTGACGATATTTTCATTGGCGGTAATCAAGTACGGGTGGATGTACTGCATGCTCACCCTGATGTACCTGGGGTTGATATCTACCTCAGCACCGCCGACAGCATTACGGCGGAAGCACCTGCCATTTCGGGCTTGGCATTTAAAGTCGACAGTCCCGACCTTCCTGTGACCCTGCCGTCAGATACCTACCGTATTCGCGTGACTTTAGCGGGTCAAAAAGATGTGGTGTTTGACAGTGGCGAGTTGGATTTAGCCGGAGGGAGCGATCTGATGATCACCGCCGTGCCGAATGTCGATGGAGGCGCAGTGTCACCGGTGAATTTGTTGGTGGCTGATGGCGATGATATGGCTGTGCTGCGCAATACGGGCGAGAAAGCCACGGTGCGTGTTGTACATGCGGTGAAAGATGCGGTGGCCGTCGATGTGCAAGCCTCCGGCAATACGGTCGCTGGGTTTGAAGCCATCGCCTTTAAAGAATTCCGCAGTGAAGACTTACCCGCAGGCAGTTATGACTTGAGTGTGGTCGCCAATATTGACCCGTCTATCGTGGTGTTTGATGCGCCGGGAACGGAGGTTGCCAGTGGCACCGCATCCAGCATTTATGCGGTGGGCAGTTTCGTGTCTGCCTCGGATTTTGATATCGAGCCATTATTGATTGAAGAAGATCTGCGCTCAGTCGCCACGTACGCCAAAGTGCGCGTGGTACATGCCAGCACGGCTGCCGGCACTGTGGACGTGCATGCCTCAGCTGATGGCATGTTCAGTGAAGCTACCGTGGTACTGGAAGATGTCGAATTCAAAGACAATGCGGTCTTGAATGTACCGGGCGGCAGCTACAATTTGGCCGTCACGCCTGCTAACTCGCTTGAGCCACTGATTACCGGTGATGCCAGCGTGGAAGACGGCGGCGTGTACTCGGTGGTTGCGACCGATGATCTCAGCGGCTTTGTGATTAATGTCGATACCGCGCCGGGAGAGTGATCTTTACCGCGGGTGATTGTGCGAAAGGTAAAAAAACAAAATAAAAGGGTCATGCAATGTGCATGACCCTTTGTTGTTCTGGGTAATATAGATCGAGAGTTGAAGCGAGTGATGATACTGAAAACGGTTTAATTCAGTACCAGCTTGACCCCAGATAAGGTGTATTTCATGCCTTGTAGTGTGTCACCGGCTTCTACCCATTCCGGTAGCATCGATAATGGCTTTTCGATGTTACGCAGTACGTTCACATCGACGCTACCATCAGGGTGCGTAAACAAGGTTTTCAATGGGATGCGCACTTGTTGCCATTCATTTTCAGCAAAGCCTGTTGGTAAGAAGTATGGCTGAGAGTTGCCTGCTGGAGATTCCATCTGGACTTGGAAGCGCTTGGTAGGGTGTGAACCATAACTCTCAACATTCATCATAAATTCAAGCACGCCGGATTCGACAAATAACGCCATATCACGCGCTTTACCGTCGTTTGGATTTAAGATCACTCCACCATTGGCGCCATCACTGGCATTAGTATGGGTCAGGGTGAAACTATCATGTCCCCAGTCGACCTGAATGTTGCTGCCGTCCGTCATCCAAGTGCCCAGCGCGGTCGCCCAACCTTGGCCATTGGGGGCGTCGAGCACAAACATGTTAGAGGTATTTGTCTCACCATCGGGCTTTAACAGTTCGCTGTCGCTGCTGCATGCCAAGACATGTGTCTCTTCCGTGGAATGGGTCACCATACGGATGTTACCGATATCCACGTTCAAGTTACTGCTGGAGTGCAGAACAAAGGGTGAAAGCGTATCGCTATAGTCCATGCCCGCGTCCGTAAAGCAAGACAGCGGCACTTTGACCGTTTGTGGGGCGGCGTTGCTATAGGCCATCATCGCGCTAGTTAAAGACACATTGCCAAGATCGACATGTTCTTCACGCTGGCTGGTCAGGTAAATCGCCTGATCCGTGGCAGGTTGACCCAGTACGCGCAGATCAAACTGTAAGGTGCTGGTGGCAGGATCGGCAATGCCCATATCGAGATTGGCACTGTTGCTGCTGTGTGCGATGAAACGCGCGGCGGCCTCATTGCTGATCCGCACATTGAGATTACCTTGCGTCTGGCCAGAAATATTGCTGGTGGCAATGTTGCCCTGACTGACAAAGCCATCCGCATCCACAGAGGCTTGTAAGGCATCTTGATCGATAACCGACAGAGCAAAAGTCCCGTCGCTCTCTGGGCCATAAATATTGCTGGTGTTCGAGGGTTGCGGTGGAACCACTTCTTCTTCTGGGTAGTTATACGGATCGTCCAAACATCCCGCCAACAGGCTAAGTGATAGTCCGCTGACGATGAGGGCTTTTTTATTAATGCTAATTTCCATATCCATTGTCTCACGTTAATTCTGACCGTGCAGGCAGTCTGTTTGGGTGTGTTACATGCCTGTATAAACGTTTCGGCAAAAACGATGATGGATTGGCCAAAATAAAGCAAGCAAAAAAATAATCAGGTCGATGAAATTGTGATCACCTCCAATTTTGCTCGGTGTTTAACTGCCATAGCGATAGTTTATACGTATGGATAAATGTGACGTAACGCTATATCCGCATGAAATGAAGAGAGGAATAGGATRTAAAAATCCCGTTACTTTTCATGATAATGGTCAGATTATGATATAAGTTGCTGTTAATTAAGGTTTATTGTTTTTCTTTGTTATTAGAAGCTGAAATTTAAAGCTATAGCGATCACAAATCTCATACGTGGGATATTGACGAATTTATCCATTCCCCGACAATGTGTAGAAACGTTTAAGCAAGTATGGCGTGATTCAGAAAGGATGAAGAGAACAATGAAAACAACAATGAGCAGGATTGCCTGTGCGTTGATGCTGTCGTTAAGCGGCGCGGCGTTGGCCAGCCAAGTAACACTCGATGACATTACCGTGAGGGATCACCTTTACCCTGAGACCTTCAAGGCCGAACTACAGAACAACTTGAATTTCTTTAAAGACGGCGTAGGGGTGGATGCGGACGCTAAGGTGCCTTACGACACCGTATTGATCAAAAACGGCAAAGTGGTACCGCAGTATTACGTGAATACCACGGAAATTGGCTTGTACCTGAATATTTTGGTGGAAGTCGAAAAAGCCGGCAATGCCGATGCGCTGGTGCGTATTGCGGAAGTGCTGGATACGTTGGAAAAAGCCCCTACCTGGAACGGGTTGTACTTTTGGCCGTATGACATTGTGAAAGGGGAGCTTAAACCCACGGCAGAGGGCATTGTCCCTGCGGTGGATAACGGTAACCTTGCGTTTTCTTTAGCCGGTGTGGCGGGCGCGTATCTGGAAACGACGGATCCGATCAAGCAAGCGATCGTGTCACGCATTGATGCCTTGTTGGATGGGCAAAAAGCGGGTTGGTCAAAACTGTACGATGAAAGCCGTGGCTTGATGCATGCGGGATGGACAACGGGCAATGATGCCGCCATCACGTATTACATTGACCGTAAAGCGAATGAAAGCCGCTTAGCGCCGTTGTGGGCAGCATTGATCACACAAGACATGGGTGATGACGCGGTGCCGATGAGTGCGTTCAATAAGATGGAACTTTACACCCAGCCTTACAACTTCAATGGCCGTCAGTTTAACCCGATATTGACATGGGATGGCGCGTATTTCCAAGCCATGTTACCGGCGATTTGGCTTAACGAACGTGCGCTGATGCCAGATTACCGCATGGTTGAAGACATGACGTTCATCCAGATGGCTTATGCCGCGGAGCATAACATTCCGATGGTCTCTTCTTCGGCGACGACCGATGACGGTTATGCCGCGTTTGGTGTGCCGTACTTGTCTGAAAGTAAAGTGAAATTCAATAATGTGATCCACGACGGCAAAACCGGTACGCCTCACGCGGTGGCCTTGTCTTACTTGGTCAACCCAGACACTGCGGTGGCGGCGCTAAAAGGCTTGAAAGCGGCGTATCCGGCCATTGAATCTGAATTTGGTTGGTATGACGCGGTCGACGATAAAGGGCAAATGTCGACCAAGATCTTGTCACTGGACCAAGGCATGTTTGTGGGGGCCTTCCTGGCCAAAGATATTAATGCCGATGTACAGCGTTATTTAGACGCACGTGGCTACGCCAATGATGTCGCCACCATGTACAAGAGCTACGTGCCGAACAACGGTTAATCGGATCAAGGAAGAGAACATGAAAAAGCAGTCATTAGCGTTGTCTATCGGCCTGTTAATGAGCGCATCGGTTGCCGCTGAAACCGCGCCGAAAAATATTTGGGATAATGTGGAAATGCCGGGATACGGCAAAACACAGATCCCAATCGAAGCGTTACAAGATATCGGCGGCTTTGGAACCGTGTTGTTGCCGACCGAGTCGATGCCTGCGGTGAAGCGTACCCGCGCACTGACCGGTTTTGAATATGAAGAATACGTGTATGACAACGCCCCGAGTGAATTTTATCAATCGTTCATTTTTGCGGACGGCTCCACCAAGGTCAGTGAACGCTGGCGTATCGCGTACCTGCTAAAAGAAACACACCGTTATTCAGGGGAAGATAAAACGTCACTGGGACAACCGTTACTGACCACCGAAATCATGCCGCGTTATGAGCACTGGGTGAATGAAAACTTCAACTATGTGGTGGAGTTGGGTTATGAAAAAGTCACCGGTTTTCAAGAAACGACCCGTTATCAAATCACGCCTGAGCTGAATTTTTCTCTGGGGAAACACTTCCTGCATTTGAATCTGGAAATGGGGTACTGGGAAGAAGAGAAAGCCGAGTTTTACGAAACCGAGCCACTGTATGTGTACCGATTTAATGACTGGATCAATCTGGGTACCAAGGTGCTTTACCACGAAGACACCAATGACTTTGCATGGACAGAAAAAGCCATTAAGCCGTTAGTTCAGTTCCGTTTTGACAATAACGTGTACCTTGAGCTGCGTTATGAGCTGGGTGAAACCGAAATTCATGATGGGTCGGGTTATCGCTATAACAACTATGCGCTATATACCGAGATCCCACTGAATGACACATTCAGTGTCTTGGCTGATCTGGCGTACCGCGATCAGAAACAGCACCACGGAAATCAGTATTCCTGGGGTGATAAAGAGGGCGTATTTGCCAAAGTGGGCCTGATTTGGACCTTCTAATATCCCTTGCTTAACGATGAGACGAGAGCCGATGTATGGCTCTCGTTTTTTTTGCTTGGCAATGTGACTGAGCGTGTTGCATTGCGATTGAAAAGGATAATGTTATGCAACAGTGGATAAAAAGAACCAGTGTCGCGAGTGTCATTGTCAGTGTGCTCGTCGGGTGTGGCGGTGGCAGCAACGACAGCAATGGTCATACCGGTGGTGGTACGCCACCCGTCAAACCAAGTGGTGACATCACGGCGATTGCGCTTCGTGAACATCTCTATCCTCGCAACTTCACGCAGGCGTTGCAGGTCAATATGGATTACTTCATTGATGGGGTCGGTGTATCGACACTGGCCAATGTGCCCTTTGATCATATCGTGATGCAGCCGAATGGGCACGCCGCGTCGGGGTACACCAATACAACGGCGATTGCGCTGTATTTGAATCTGCTGGTGGAAATGCACGAGGCAGGGGACGAAAAAGCAGTGGTGCGTTTGGAGGACGTGATTACGCAATTAGAACAAGCCCCACATTGGAACGGGTTGTTCTATTGGCTGTATACCCTTGATGGTGAAAAGCTTACCGCGCCGGAAAATGGTGTGGTGTCCGCCGTGGACAACGGTAATTTATCCTTCTCACTGGCGGCGGTCAGCGGCGCATTCTACGACCGTCCCGATACGCGCTTGCAGCAGCTGGCCGCACGGGTGGATACCTTGTTGAACAAACAGGTGCGTGGCTGGAGCCGTTTATATGATGGCCAGAAAGGGTTGTTACGGGCGGGATGGGATCGCAAAACCAACAACTACCTGACCTATTACGTGGATCGCAAAGCCAATGAAAGCCGCCTCGCGGTGATTTGGGCGGTGTTAGCGACTCAAGGCAGCGGCACGGCCGTGCCGTCAACGGCATTTACCGACATGGAAGTCGTCACCGGCGAGTACAACCAAAACGGTGAATACTTCGAGCCCATGCTGACATGGGATGGTTCGTACTTTCAAGCCATGTTGCCAGCCTTGTGGCTCAATGAACGAGACTTAATGCCAAACTACGACATGGTAGAAGCCTTCAGCGAAGTCCATAAACGCTATGCCGACCCATTGGGTATTCCGTTCCTGACCGCGTCGGCCACCGTAGATAATGGCTACCGCGCGTTTGGAGTGGAAGCCGTGTCGGAAGGCCATCGACGTTATGGCCACAGCATTGCCCAAGCCCCTACGGGTTCACCGCACGCCTTGGCCTTGTATGCCTTGGTGGATGAACAAGATGCGATTGCGCGTTTGTTGGCATTGAAAGCTGCTCACCCCGCTGTCGAAACATCCGCAGGATGGGTCGATGCCATCGACAGCCAAGGCCGGTTGTCACAAAAAATCATCGGTATCGATCAGGGGATGTTTGTCGGGGCGTTTCTCGCCGATGAAGTGCGTGACAATGTGACCCGTTATATGGCGCGTCACGGTTGGGAAGCGACACTCGCCACACTGTACAGCCATTTCGTGGCTGACATCACGTTAGCGGCAGACGTTGACCAGTGAAAACGGAATAGAGATTGCCGTCACGGAATTAAGTCCTCGTGACGATATTTCGTTGACGGCAAACCGACATTCTCCTAATCTGTAGAAACGTTTCTACAGCAAGTTAATCAGGAAGTAGAAGAGAGATGGCAAAGGTAACACTTGAAGGCCTTAATAAGGTCTACGACAACGGATTTCACGCAATTCATGATGTCAGCCTCGATATTGCTGATGGTGAATTCATGGTGCTCGTAGGGCCATCCGGTTGTGCGAAATCGACCATGCTGCGTATGGTGGCGGGCTTAGAAAGCGTCAGCAGTGGCAGCTTGTCTATCGGTGATCGCGTATGTAACGATCTGCCGCCCAAAGATCGCGGTATTGCGATGGTTTTCCAGAACTACGCGCTTTACCCCCATATGACGGCCTACGAAAACATGGCGTTTGGGCTAGAAACGGCGAAAAAGCCCAAAGCCGAAATCGTACAGCGTGTCGCAGAAGCCGCCGAACTACTCGAAATTACTGAATTGCTGGATCGAAAACCGAAGCAAATGTCAGGCGGCCAGCGTCAGCGCGTGGCACTCGGACGCGCGATGGTGAGAAAGCCGGAAGTGTTTTTGTTCGATGAACCGCTCTCTAACCTAGATGCAAAACTGCGTGTGTCGATGCGTATGCGTATCACCCGTTTGCATCAACAACTGAAGAGTTCCGGCAATCCCGCAACCATGATCTATGTGACCCACGATCAGGTGGAAGCCATGACCATGGGGGACCGCGTGTGCATCTTGAACAAAGGGGCGGTGATGCAAGTCGACACCCCATTGAACGTGTACCACAACCCGAAAAACAAGTTTGTGGCGGAGTTTATAGGTTCACCTGCAATGAACATGCTTGAAGGTGATGTGGCGAGTGAGCAGGGTGAGGTTATCGTTCGTGTCGGTGAGTACACCCTTACCTTACCAGCGTCGCGTAGTACGCGTGCAGCGATGTGGGAAGGTCGCCACGTGTTTGTGGGAATTCGTCCTGAACACTTGCAGCTCGCGCAGGCTGATCAACCCAATACATTACCGGCAGTGATCACCGCTGTCGAAGAATTGGGCTCGGAAGTGTATCTCCATGCCACCACGATGGGTACAGAGGTGATCTGCAAACTGGCCGGAGCCGAGACGATCCCGGCTGTGGGTGAGGCGTGCCATTTTGGCTTGAACATGGATAAGTGCCATCTGTTTGATGAAACCACCGAGCACAATATCTTTTATCAATAATCCTTTTTCATTTTTTGCGAAGGCGGAGAATTCTCGCAATGCTACAGACACTGTCTAATACCACCTACCAAGTAGGCCATCAGGGATTGAACCTGGTATATAACGCTGACTACACGCTGCGCGCGATGTACAGCGATAGTCTCATGATGTCACTGTTTGAAACGCCAGTGGGCGAGCAGGCGATTGCCAATCTTTTTCTACGAATCGCCGATAACGAAGGCTATTCTGTTACACCGTTGCTTTTTTTTAATAACGAAATAGAAACGTTTCTACTAGCGGATGGCACCTTATGTTGGCGTACACAGACCGCCCAGTTTGACGCGACAGTCCGTGTTCATGTGTCTGAGAATGCTTACTTCTATGACGTCGCGGTGACGAATAAAGCCCCTGACGCGCTGCAAATCGATGTGATTTACGGTCAAGATTTGGCGATGGCCGATGCGGGAGCAGTAAAAACAAACGAAGCGTACTGCTGTCAATATTTGGATCACCAAGTCTTCCTATTAGCCGAAACCGGTTATGTGGTATGCAGTCGTCAGAATTTGCCGCAAAGCTCGGGAAATCCGGCGATTCAACTGGGTGCGTTCTCGCCGGTGCAGAGCTTCAGCACTGACGGTTACCAGTTCTTTGGTACTGAATATAAGATCACCGGTGAAGCCCGTGCGTTGCAAGCGCCGCAACTGGCGAATGAAAAATACCAGTATGAAATGGCGTATATTGCCCTGCAAAGCACACCGACGAGCGTGGCGAGTGGCCACACCCATGCCGTTACGTTCTACGGGGTGGTGAATGCGCATTGCCCTGAGGCGAATGTGCGTGCACCGCAGTCTGTCGACACGATCCGTGCGTTGCACACTGCCAGCGCTATTGATTGGGAAACGGCCACCTTATTGCCAGCATTGGCGAAAGAAAAAGCCAAACCGATTGTCGGTGAGTCGCTTTCCGAGACTGAAATCAGCACATTTTTCGGTGATGATCGCCGTTTCGATGAGCATAAAAACGGTGAATTGTTGTCGTTCTTCTACGGTGACAGCCAGTATGTGACGTTGCAAGCAAAGGAAAAATACCTCGAGCGCGCAACGGGACATGTGATTGCATCAGGTAACAATACGGATTACCGCAATCCGATCATGAGCGCCACCCACCATATCTTCGGGGTGTTCAACTCGCAGCTCACGTTAGGTAACACGTCATTTAACAAGCTGTTGGGCGTGTGTCGTAATGCGTTAAACCAGTACACCCACAGTGGCCAGCGTATTTGGATCCGTGAAGGGGAGGCGTACCGTCCACTGGGCATGCCATCAGCCTACGAAGTCGGTACCAACTACTCGCGTTGGATCTACAAATACCGCGACGGTTTTCTGAATATTTGTGCGTTCAGCAGTGCAGAACAGCCCGTGATCCAGTTGGACATTCACAGCCAAGGCATTAATGAAACATTGGATATTGCCGTGTCGCATCAGCTGATCTACGGCAACAATGAACAAGAAAGCGGCATTACAGTGGCACAAGGTCGCAACGGCTTTATTGTCACCGGCGACAATGGCTTGATCGCAGAGCGCGCGTCTGATTTGTATTTCTCCATCATGCCGTGTGAAAACCTGTCTGAGCACAGTGTGATCACCCACAGTGAAACGGGTGCGGTGGAATACTTGGTGTTAAAAGGCCAGCTTCGTGACACCGCGTCGATCAGCATGGGTGGCCAACTGGGCAGCGTCAACACGGAAGGTGTGACACTGGATTTCGCGACAGAAGCGAAAAACGCGTATCAGGTGCAGCAATCTTTAATGAAAGGCTTCAATGTGCATTTCAGCAAGGATGAAGAAAACAGCCAGAAGCTGAATGAAACCCTACATTGGTTTACCCATAACGCATTGGTGCATTACAGCACGCCACACGGCTTGGAGCAGTATTCAGGTGCGGCATGGGGCACGCGTGATGTGTCACAAGGGCCATTTGAATTGTTCATGGCCATGCAGCAATTTGATCGTGCCGAAGCCTTGATCCATGAAATTTACCGTCATCAATACATTGAAACCGGAACGTGGCCGCAGTGGTTTATGTTCGATCAGTATGCCGCTATTCAGCAAGAAGAATCGCACGGTGACATCGTAGTTTGGCCCCTGAAAGCGTTGGCTGACTACATCACCGTGACGGGCAACGTCGCGATCTTAGCCACACCGTTACCGTATACCTCGGTTGAAGGTCAGTTTGCCTTCACGACCGAGACGTACACCTTGTTTGAACACGTTAAACGCCAACTTCAGCATATTTATGATAATTTGCTGCCTGGTACGTCGTTGTCTTGCTACGGGGATGGGGATTGGGATGACACCTTGCAACCGGCGAACCAGTCTCTGCGCGAGAACATGGTGAGTGGTTGGACGATCCCACTGACGCTGCAAGCACTGAAAACCATGGGACGTGCGTTAGAAAGCCATGCGGACTACAGCACATTTAGCCGTGAGTTGTTCACACTGGCTGAAAACATGGAGCAGGATTACCACCATTACCTGATCAAAGATGAGGTCATTGCAGGCTTTATTCATTTTGACCGTGATGACAATGGGGACGTGCTGGGCATTGAGCATTTGCTGCACCCGTCGGACAACAAAACCGGGATCAGTTACCGTTTGTTACCGGCAAGCCGTTCTATCATCTCTGAAACCTTCAGCCTTGAGATGGCCCAGCAGCACATGGCGCTGATCAAAGCACACCTTGTCCATCCTGATGGCGTGCGCTTGATGGATCGTATGGCGGAGTACAAAGCCGGTAAACAAACCTACTTTAAACGTGCGGAATTGGCGGCGAACTTAGGCCGTGAAGTCGGTTTACAGTACTGCCATGCACACATTCGTTTCATTGAAGCGCTGTGTAAGCTGGGAGATGCAGAGGCGGTGTACGAAAACCTGTACAAAATTCTGCCTGTCGGGATTCAGTCGGCCGTGCCGAATGCGGAATTGCGTCAGGCCAATGCGTATTTCTCTAGTTCTGACGCCAAGTTCAATGATCGTAATGAAGCGTATGCCCGTTTCGACGATGTGAAAGCGGGCAAGGTGGCAGTGAAAGGTGGCTGGCGTATTTATTCAAGTGGCCCTGGCATCTACATCAACCAACTTGTCGCTAGTGTGCTGGGTGTGCGTTTCGACAATACGGATTTGGTGATTGACCCCGTTGTGGCGCACTCGCTGGGTACCGTAACGTTGACGTTTGAATTGGATCAGCGACCAATCAAGGTCGTGATTGAACCTGAAACGGGGGAACATACGCCGAAAACCATGCAGTTGAATGGTCAACCTGTACCGTTTGTGTTGACCCCGAACCGCTACCGTACCGGTGGTGCCCGTATTAACGCCAGCTGGTTGAACAAGGCGTTACAAGAGGGGGATAACACCTTAGTCGTTAAACTTTAAGTGATTGATTAAATTGGACTGCTCTCAGGGTGTCGAAACCCTGAGGGAGTTCAAATAAATGCACGATAGGCGTTGGTATGGTTTGTGGCTGTGTCTGCTTTGCTGGTAGAATCGTTTCTATAACAGTAAGCGGTGATAACGATGAAACACAAGACACCGAGTCAATGACACCCAAAAACATCTGGAGGATGTAGTAATGAAAATAACCATCAAAGATGTGGCCAAAAAGGCAAATGTGTCTATTTCGACGGTTTCTTATGCCATCAACGGCAGCGACAGGATCAGCGAGGAAACGCGAGAGCGGGTTCTTAAAATCGCCAACGAATTGAAGTATGTGGCAAACAGTAATGCCAAGTTATTGAAACAAAGAAAAACACAAGCGATCGGTTTATTTTTCAACTCATGGTTTGGTCCGGTTTACAGCGAATTGGTAAAAGGGATTGAGCAGGTGGTACACCGCCATGGGTATGATTTGGTCGCGTGCAGCATGTACGGCAACGAAAACTCGACGGCCTACAAGTACATTCGTGATCGCATGGTGGATGGGGCGATTATTCTGACCCACTCCTTTGATGATGCGTTCTTGAAATCGGTGGCAAGTGAAGACTTTCCATTGGTCGTGCTTGACCGTGAAGTGTCAGCTCCGCACATCTACAACATTTTGATTGATAACTTCGGTGGGGCGTTTGCCGCTACAAAAGCACTGATCGCAGCAGGATGCACAGAAGTGTATTACTTCGGTGGGCCGGATGATTCGTACGATAACCAGAAACGGTTAGAAGGATACATCGCTGCATTGGGTTACTTTAACATTGGGTTTAACAGCGATTTTCTCATCGCGTCCGATTTTACTGAAAAAACGGCGTATCAGCAGATGGTTGATCTCCTTGCCAGCGGTATTCGCCCGAGTGCGATTTTTGCCGGTAACGATGAAATGGCGATCGGTATTATGCGCGCGGCCAAAGAGCAAGATATTGCTATCCCGTCAGAGATGAAAGTCGTCGGGTTTGACAATATCCAGATGGCTGAATTGATGATCCCTGCTTTGACCACTATCTCACACCAAAAAGTCGAGATGGGGGAATTAGCAGCCGATACATTGCTGAAAGCCATTCAAGGTCACCGCGAGCTGGAAGATGTGAAAATCCTGCCAACCAAATTAATCACAAGGGAAACCTTGTAAGGTTTGCGAAATGAAAAAGTGGTTGTGTGCGGGTTTAATGGTGTTGAGCAGTCAGGTGGTGGCGGAAACCACACGGCTGGAGGTGATGGCGCCGGCCGGTAATTACATGGAATTTCTTCGTCAGGAAGTGATCCCTGCATTTACCGCCCGTTATCCGCAGGCCGAGGTGGTTGTCTCTAACGATGAAAACCTAGAAACGCGCATGGCGGCAGGTGATTTACCCCACTTGTACGCTGGCGTGTTCGGTTACCAGCCGGCGAAATACGCCAAAATGGGCAAGCTGGTGTATTTTGACGGATTTGAAGGGTATGACGCCCTGGTTAACCGGATCGATCCACAATTTTTGCGTAAAAATTTCGGCCGTACATATTACATCCCTTGGAATGTCACCACCCAGTTGATGATTTATAACAAGGAGTTGTTCCGTGAAGCCGGTTTAGATCCTGAACAACCGCCGCGCACATGGGATGCATTTTTGCATGCCGCTGAGAAGATCAGCCAACTGCCACCGCGTGCGGATGGTAGCCCGGTATACGGTACCGTGTTGTGGAATGATGTGTTGTCGACCGGCAGTTGGTATTGGGGCATGTTGGCGCAGCTTTATTACAGCTTCAATGAAGGTCAATATACGTTGCTCAACCGCTTTGGTACGCACCCGGTGTTTGATCGTGATGAAGCCCAAATGGCCAACTTTTTCTCAACCATGCAGAAAGTGCAAGCATTTGCGCCGATGACGATGGAAAAGAGCTTCTTCTCCCGCACTGTCGGCATGTGGCCGCAGTTTGGCTTTGGCTGGAAAACGAACCTGCAAGAAGCGGCAATAAAACCGATGGTGATTGGCGAAGATGTGGGTGTCGCCCCGATCCCGACGTTGCATGAAGGGCAAACGCCGTATTCCACGTTAGACGGTCGTGCGTTAATGATTTTCAAAAGCACCGAACAACAAGAGCAGTTAAGTTGGGCATTTGTACAATTGCTGATGGAAGACGACTTGAACCACAAAGCCAATATGGCATTGGGGCAGTTGCCAGCACTGAAAGCGTTAGCAGAGCGCCCGTATTACCAAAGTGTAGAAGCCAAGCCGTTTGTTGAGCAATTGACACACACGGTGATGAGTGAACCTTTTGCCCAGTCTTCGGATGTCGCCAATATCGTCTTGCAGCAATATTCAAAAGTGGTATTGAAAAAAGAAATAACGGCAGAGCAGGCGGTGGAACAAGCCGGTAATATGGCTCGAGATATATTTAAACAATAGGCTTTTCATCCTTTCTTACTAATTTACTGATGGTCTCTGTATGAAGAGTAAAAATATCGGGATAGGATATCTTTTCCTGGCGCCCTGGATTGTCTACTTTATCGTTTTTTTGTTATACCCATTTTTCCTTTCATTTGAAAGTAGCTTTTTAAATGTCAATATTCTCTCACCGGAAAACACCCGATTTGTCGGGCTAGCGAACTGGTTGAGTGTGGTGGCGGATATCACGTTTTGGCAGTCATTATTTAATGTGTTATTTAACCAAGTTATCTTTGTCTTTTTAAGCTTTGGCATTGGCTTGGGATTGGCATTATTACTGAATGAGATTACGTTCTTATCCAGTTTATTCCGCACATTAATGTTTATTCCCGTTATCACGTCCATTACGGTGGCGATGGTGATCTTTGATTTTATCTCAGGTCCCTCGGGTCCGGTACAAACCTCCCTGTTGAATTCGCAGATACTGACAGAGCCGGTGTTCTGGAAATTTGAGCAATGGCTACCTATGCCCGTAATCGCGGTGTTCAGTGCGTGGAAATGGTTCGGGGTACAGATGATCATTTTCTTGGGCGGGATCGCGAGCATTGATAAGTCGCTATTTGAAGCCGCAGATATTGATGGTGCGTCGTGGTGGCGTAAAACCCGCAGCATAACGCTGCCTATGATCATGCCACAAATTGTCTTTGTGATGACGATGAACATTATTAACGGCTTGCAGATGTTTATTGAAGTGTTCATGAACTTTGATTTAAGCGGCGGCCCTTATCAATCGGCATTGACCCCCGTATTGTATTTATACCAAACCGGCTTTGAACAAATGAAGATGGGTGAGGCGTCAACCATTGGTTTAATGTTGGCAGCCGTTATTTATTTGCTCACCATGATGCAATTAAAAATCACCAGTAAAGGAAGTGACGAATGAAAATGAGTCGACAAAAGTTGCTGTTAATTTACGGCACATTATTTCTTGCGGCCATGATGGTGATGTACCCGTTCTTTTATATGGTGATTAACTCGTTTAAAACGGGACCTGAAATCATGCACTCTCCTAATGCCTTGCCGACCCATTGGTCGCTCAATGGTTATCGAGAAGTGTTTGAATCCGTCGATTTATTTCGGGTGTTTTTTAATACCATTTTTATCTCTGTGTCGGTGACGGTGTTGAACACGTTGTTTTCCTCGATGGTGGCGTATGCCATCGTGAAAACGAACCTACCGGGGCGGGAGTTTTGGCTCAAGTTGATCTTGGGTTCCATGATGATCCCCGCGGTGTTGTTCACTATTCCGACCTACATGATGATGTACGAATGGGATTGGATTAACACCTACCGGGTGTTGATCATTCCGGGCGCCATCAGTGCATACAACATCTTCCTGTTAGTGCAATTCATGAAGCAGATTGATAATGCGTATCTAGAAGCGGCACGCATTGATGGGGCGGGCGAGGTGCGGATATTTTTCCGTATCGTGTTACCTATGCTGCGTCCTGCGTTGGCGACGGTAGGCATTCTGACCTTTATGGGGGCATGGAATGATTTTATGGGGCCGCTGCTATATGTCCGTGATGACTCGCTGATGACCTTGCAGTTGGCGCTGTACAATTTCAAGACCGAAGTCCCTGGCTCGAATTTGGAGCAGTTGTGGGCGATGACGACCATGATTGCGGTACCGGTTGTGATTGTGTTTTTCTGTCTACAGAAGAACTTCATTAAAGCATTCACTGGGGTAGGAGTGAAGTAATGGCCCATTGGATAAAATACATTGCCTTTGCAGCGATGGTTGGTTGTGCCTATGGCATGGCGTGGTTCAAAGCCTATCAGTTGTCGGCCGATTATTTTGACTACGCTGAGCAGCAATACAGTCAAGGGCACAAGGTTGAAGCGCTCAAAGGCATGAATAAGCTGGAACTGCGACGCGAACAAGTCTATCGCGGCGGTTACCAGCAAGTGGTGGAAGCGTGGGAAGGCGCGATGTTAGGGCCAAAGCCGGCGTTTTATGACAAGGCGAAGGCACAAACCGCCCTTATTTTGACCGAGCTCTCTACCAATGAACTGCTGGCATACATTGAAATGTATGTAGAGTTGGACATGCGTTATGTGCCAGAAGCGGCATTGCAATTGCGTGGACTGGCTGCTGAACAGGAGAATCGCGCGCTCTATCAAGAAATGGATGAATTTTTGCGAGAAGCCTTTCCGGTTTATCACGATCAGGCAGTAGATTATCCCTCAACGTCTGTTAACGAACAGCCTCAAACAGCAAGCAGGAGCGCGATGCTATGATGCCTTATCAAAATGCCACACTGTCTGTCCCAGCCCGTGTGGCCGATCTTCTCGCACGGATGACGGTGGCGGAAAAAGTTGGTCAGTTATGTCAATCCCCGATGCTGGACTACGCGCAGCACCGAGACGACTATCTGATGCAGGTGGCGCAAGGGCGTGTGGGCTCGCGCATTTTAGCCGATACCGCATGGGCAGGTAATGCGCCGGGCGAGTCAGTTGACCCGCATCAACTCAATGAGATTCAGCGCGCGGCGGTGGAAGAAACCCGCTTGGGGATCCCGGTGATTTTTGCCCGCGATGTGATTTACGGCCAATCCACGGTTTTGCCTATTCCACTGGCGCAGGCGTGTTCATGGAACCCGTCGCTGGTGGAGCTGGCGTACAGTGCCGTTGCACGTGAAGCCGCATCATTGGGCGTGCATTGGACGTTTGCGCCGATGCTCGATATTGTGCGCGATCCGCGTTGGGGGCGTGTGATTGAAAGCAGCGGTGAAGACCCGTATTTGACCAGCCAGTTTGCCAAAGCGGTCGTACGCGGTTTTCAGGGCGATGATCCGGCCGCGCCGGATCGCCTGTTAGCCTGCGCTAAGCATTTTGTTGGTTATGGCGCGGCAGAAGGCGGCCGTGATTATGACACTACCGAGATCAGTGATAACACGCTGCATAACGTGTACTTACCCCCGTTTAAAGCAGCGGTTGAGGCAGGTGTCACCACCTTGATGTCCGGTTTTAACGATTTGGGCGGCACGCCAGTCTCAGGCTCGAAAGCCTTGATCCGCGGCTGGCTGAAAGAGCAACAAGGTTTTGATGGCATGGTCGTCAGCGATTGGGGTTCGATTTCTGATTTGGTGTATTTCCGTGTGGCGGCCGATCCGAAAGATGCAGCGCTACAAGCCTTGCAAGCGGGCGTCGATATGGCGATGACCCATGAAGCGTTTGATGGCATCTTGGATGTGGCCATCGGTGATGATCCTGTATTGCACGGTTTATTGGATGACGCGGTCAGCCGCGTGTTGACGGCCAAGTTCCGCGTCGGCTTGTTTGAACAACCGTATATCGATCCGCAGCGTCATCAGCAGGTATTGCGTCATCCGGAACATGTGGCATTGGCATTGCAGTTGGCAGAACAAAGCATGGTTTTATTGAAAAACCAGCACGGTTGTTTGCCATTGGCGAAACGTGGCCTGACGGTTGCGGTGATTGGGCCGCATGCTGATTCGCGTCGTCAGCATTTAGGATCATGGTGTTTAGACGGTGATGCGCAAGATGTGACGTCAATTCTGACGGGCATCAAGAAAGTGGCACCAGACACTGTTTTACTTACGGAATCGCCGGCATTTAGTGATGAAATGGTGGAATGTGCGCACCGTGCTGACGTGGTGATTTTGTGTGTGGGGGAAAGCCATCGCCGTACTGGTGAGGCGCGTAACGTGGCTGAACTGACATTGCCAGCCGGCCAAGAAGCCTTGATTGAAGCGATTGGTCAAACCGGCAAGCCGCTGGTGGTCGTACAGTGTACCGGTCGTCCGGTGCCCTCACCGATGATCGAGCGTTACGCCGATGCTTTGTTGTATGCATGGCAGTCGGGCACGGAAACCGGCCTCGCCGTGGCACGTTTATTGTTTGGTGATGCTGTGCCTAGCGGTAAATTAACGATGACCGTGCCACGCAGCACGGGGCAAATCCCGATGTATTACGGCCGTAAGCCAGTCGGGAAAATGCGTGATTATCAGGATTATCAACCGTATAAAGATCTGGCTGATTCACCGCTGTATCCGTTCGGTTTTGGTTTGAGTTACAGCACTTTTAGCTATGAAGATCTGGTCGTTGAAAACCGTTGGGCGCAGGATAACACGGTGCAGGTACAGGTGACTGTGCGTAATACCGGTGACTATCAGGCGGATGAGATCGTGCAGTGTTATCTGTCGCGCCGCGTGTCATCGACCACGCGCCCATGGTGTGAACTGAAAGCGTTTGCCCGTGTGACGTTGGCGCCGGGTGAAAGCCAAGATGTCAGCTTCACCCTGGATGCTTCGCAATTGGCGATCTACGGTGCACAGCAGTGCTGGCAAGTGGAGCCGGGTATGATCGATGTGTATGTCGGCGGGGACTCGGATTGTACGCTGTCAGAGTGCGTGGAATTGCAGGTGTAATTCGGCGGATTGATCACTGAAAGCGAGGAAGAAAAACGCCCTCACAAGGAGCCTGTGAGGGCGTTTTTTTGTCTGTTATTTTCACGCACAACAGGCAACGGAAGCAGACGGCGGGGCGTCAGCAGGGCATTATTTGCGGCCGTAAATCTTCACGCCTGCTGAAGAGCCTTTGGATTTACCAAACACTTCCAGTTTTTTGATACAACGGGTGTAAGCAAACTTACGCCAGTCGGTACGTTCGTTTTTATCCAGGTTACGGTGGAAACGGATGGTTTTGGTTTCACCGTTTCGGAACGTCGCCACAACGCGCTCAAGGCGCATATCACGCTCGGCTTTCACTTGAATGGCATCAGCACGGCGGCAAACCATCAGCGGGATCACCGCATCTTTGCTGTGGTGTTCAAACACAATGGTGCGGCCAAGGGTGATTTTGTCATCCGCATGCGCAAGGCCCGCGGTACCCAGCAGGCTAGCGCCCACTAACAAGGTAGCGATAAAGGTTTTGGTTTTCATAAATGTACTGCATGAAAAAGCATACACAAAGTAAGCGTTCACTTTATTTAAAGCCATTTTTTACAGCTATATTTTAAAGCGAGATATCATTCGCCTACCGTTCTTGGGGGCACCGCCTGTACCTAGGGTGACTGTGGCGACAGGGGTGATGGCGCAGAATGTATCACCCCTTGTGCAATGAAAAGACAATTCTATGTAAAATCTTGCTTCGCACGGTGTTGTCGTGGAGTTCGCCCCTTATCGTCATCCGTGGTTGTATTGCAGGTTGCGTGGGTGGAAGGGGGCGTTTCGATCGAATCATCGGTATTGATGGGCTTATCCATCACCTCTGTGTCTTGTGCATCCTCTGTGGTCGACTTGTCGCAGGTCTGGCGATGTGCCCACACTTTATCAATACGGTTGCCAAACAAGGAAACCACTTCAAATTGCCAGCCTCCCCAACTCACGTGATCACCTTCAACAGGAATGCCGTCGAGACACCACATCATCATGCCGCTTAAGGTGTGATAGCCACCTTGCGGTTCACCCGGTAAGTGTTTGAGGTCGAGCAAGTCCTGCAACACCAGAATGGGGATCAAGCCATCGATACTCCAACTGCCGTCCGCCTGCTCTACTGACCATTTATCATCAGGGTCGGGATGGTTGAATTCCCCTGCCAGCGCTTCGAGCATATCTTTCGGGGTGACGATGCCCTGAATATCACCGTACTCATCGACCACAAAGACCATGGATGCCCCCGATTGACGGAAATAGTCCAGTAATTGGCTGCCACTCCAGTGCTCAGAAATGCACTCGACGGGGGTAATAAAGGGAGCCAGATCCGTGAGCGGTGCGCTCTGTTGGTAGTGAAGCAGTTGTTTTGTCGTGATCATCCCTTTGGCATTGTTCAACTCGCCGTGTGTGACGGGAAAACAGTGGTACTCCGAGGCAATTAAGCGGTTGAGATTGTTGGTCAGGGGTTGGTCGAGATCAAACGTAATCACCGCATTGCGGGGGGTCATCATTGACACCACGCGCCGATCATCAAAATGAAAGACATTACGTATCATGTCATGCTCTTGTTTGCCGACGAGGCTGATGTGTGATTTTTCTTTTAAGACGGCACGAATGTCTTCTTCCGTTAAGGTGTCGCTGTCATCCACGATGTTGTCTTTCCCTAACCCGCGCAACAGCCGTTCTGTGGAGGCGGATAATAGGGCAACAAAAGGGCGTGACAGGGTGGCGAGCAGCGAAATCGGCCGTGCCATCAGTCGCGCGATGCCTTCGGGGTTTTGTTGGGCAAGGCGCTTAGGCACCAGTTCACCCACCACAATCGATAGGTACGTAATACCGATCACCACCACAAGGGTGGAAAGGACGGAACTGGTTGAAAGGCTCATGCCCAGTTGTTGCAAGACGATAGCGAGTGGGTCGGCCAAGGCGGCTTCACCGAAGACGCCATTGAGAATGCCGATGGCGGTGATCCCGATTTGGACGGTGGAAAGAAAGTGCGTGGGGTGTTCCCCTAATGCAATGGCCCGTGCTGCGCGGTTATCCCCCTCTTCGGCCAAGCGCTGTAACCGGCTTTTACGGGCGGTGACCAGCGCGATTTCTGCCATGGCAAACATGCCATTGAGTAGGATCAGTGCAGCAATAATGAGTACATCCATGGTGCGCTCCTTCCACTGTCTTATTGCAGGGTGTTTCGAGAGGGTATGATTGATTATGACGTGAAATTTGCAGCAGGTATTTGATGTTGGTTGAATTTTAAACAATGCCGCGCAAAAGAGTGAAGCGCGGCAGAGAGAGGGCTCAGGGGCGAGGTGGATGCGTGTCTTGCTTTTTGTGGTCTTGCTTGCTGCGCAATATATAAGCCATATACCCAACGACCACAATATTGATCAGTAATACCGCAAGGCTCAGTGCATTGGCATGGACAAACAATTCATACGCTTCAAACGGCAAGTAAATGGCACCACTGAGCAGCGCGAACCATTCTGTCCACAATAAGCTGTGCCACAGGCCGTACGCTTCAATAAAGCGGACCAGGCTATACGCACAGGCGCCAAGGGTGATGAGGAGCATATTGGTGTCAGCCAGTGTGTCGGCGGCGTGCAGAAATGCGGTGGCAATTTCATTGGCGGGATTGAGGTGCGAGTGGCTGACAATGAACGCCGCGGCTTGATGAATATCATGACCGCCCAGTGCCGGTAAGCTAAATCCGACGATGAGGGAGGCTAATCCTTTGAGGGCTTCCAGTGAAGCAACGGCTTTTAGCCCTTTTTTATCTGTCATTGTATGCATGTGTCTGTGTGATTACGGTTGTGGGGCATGATAGTGATTACATGCCGGATAACGGGGTTTGGCAAGTGCATTACGGTATGGATTTGTATGGCAAAGAGGGGCGAAACTTTTAACGGTAGCGGGAAGCAATCCGCTACCGTTGGTTAGGGTCAGAGAATCGATTGTAAAATAGGCATGATATTGTGCACGCTTCTCCTATGAATCATTTACTCGTACTCAAACTCAGGGGCCTTACTGGCAACGGCATCATGGGTACCGATATAGAGCAGGCGCGGTTGGCCAAGGCCACGCATAAAATAGGATTGGCAGTCTGGGCATTGCAGTTTCTCATGCCCGGCGGTGGTCAGTGACTTTTCGTGCCAACGGCGTCTTACACGGTCGAGGCCACTGTTGGAATGACATTCGGGACATTGCATCGCTACTTTCATTTCCGCTCTCCTGATCGCACTATAGTGATTACAATTTAACCATTGCGCGTTAAGGGGAAATTGATATGCATCAGTTTTATGAATGGATTTTGTTGTGCTTGTTAAGGTAATGTTGATTTTGAGATCGCGGTCTGTTTACGTCGATAAAAAGAGCAAGAGAGGCACGCGATTGACAAAGAAAGTGGATCTGAATGACAGTTGGGTGTGCGTCGTATTGTTCATCGGGGGGATTATTAGGCCGACGAAATTAAGACGGCCTGATTGAAGCGTTATTCGTTGTCAGAGGCTAGTTGCCAGAGGCTGCCGTCAGATGTTTTTCATCATCAGCGAGTTGAATGCTCCTACAGGCAGATCAATCGGGTCATTAAAAGCATCAATCGTGGCATTACGGCCATTGTTTTTCACAAAGTAAAGCGCCTGATCCAAAATGAAATAGAGATCTTTAAAGGTTGATAGTGATAACTCGGTATTTAGAAATGCCGAACTGATGGTGATATTGACATCGTGTTCACCGTACAAGGTGATCGGCTGGTGGCAGATCGCGGCATGAATGCGCTGAATGTCCAGTGATGACAGAAACTCCGCGTTGTTAGGGATCAGCACCACAAACTCTTCGCCCCCTAAACGGCCGACCAAACCACGGATCCCCAAATACTGCTGTAAGCGTCTCACGACTTCCGTGAGTACGGCGTCTCCCCCTGGGTGACCATAGGTATCATTGACCCGCTTGAAGTGGTCGAGATCAATCAGAATTAATGTGTTGAAATGGCCAACGTCGGAACAGGCAGGGGTGTCACAGATTTCTTTTAATATCGCTTCCCGTCGCAGGGCTTGCGTGAGAGGGTCATGGCGAAGTTGTGCATTTTTCCGCTTAGAGAGCAGGTACGTCATCACCAATAAGGCCAATAACAATAAAAGAGAAAGGGTAATGCCTTTGTTGGTCATTGAAATTTTATCAAAGCCATGTTGCATGGTTTCCAATTCATTTTTTAGAACCGTATTTTCGCTATACAATTCGCGTTCTCGTAATGAACCATCAATCAAGTTATAGGTACGAGGTAACTGACTGATGCTGGAATAGTCTAAATTATTGGCATACTGCTTATAGTAAAGGTAAGCATTTAAATTGTCATTGACACTAAAGTAAATATCAGAAATAGCTTTTAATGCCGTTTGCTTGACTTCAAAATTATCAAAGTCCTCCCCCATTTTCAGTGCTTGTTTTAAGTGATGCAGGGCTTTTTCTGTTTCGCTTTGTTTATTAAATAATAACCCCAGCGAGAGCACCGAATTTGCCAGCATGTCTTCATCGTATCCCGTCTGGGCGACGGTTCTGGCAATGTTGATGTACTTTTCTGCATTGACAAAGTCCGCCATGCCTAGATAGATATCCCCTAGGCCAAGATAGAGTGAACTGATACCATAAAAGTTATTACCTTTACCTATCAATGTCAGTGCATTTTTATACATATCAATGGCTTCTTCCTTTCTTCCTTTTAGTGCATGCAGTTGTGCCACGCTGTGGTAAACCTGTGCCATCACATGACTAGAGGGATCTTTTTGCAACATAAGCATGGCTTTATCGAGGTACCTTTCGGCTTCATCATAGCGTTTGAGATCTATCAAAATAAGCGCGATATTGTTGTAGGCACTGACTGGCGGTACATAAAGGGGGAGGCTCTTAATAATACTATTGTAAATATCAAGAGCTTCTGAATATAAGCCTTGGCGAGTTTTATTCATCGCAATGACGATATAGGCATCATGCTTCTGTACCGTGGTGATATGATTTATTTTATTGATCATAGTCAATAGGTTATTGCAATATTTCTCACCGGTAACATACCGGCCAAATTTATTTTCTATTTTACACAGTTGATAGTTTAATAGTTCTTCTAACTGTTTGTTATTGCTGGTTATAGCATCTTTCAGCAATTCAGTTAAGGCTTTTGTCGATTGGTAATGATTGGCATTGGTAGATGAAATCAGTGCACCAATGTATTTTTTTTCAATCGGCAATACATTGTTTTGATTATTGTAAGGGCGATTGTTGTTGGTCATTAAATTATACATCAGCTCTTTGATATATAATTTTTCCGCTGTGTTTCTTGCGCGTTGATATTGTTGCTGTAAGACGGTTAAGGCGTAAAGCGGATCGTTGAAACGATGGGTGTAGTAATTTTCTTGCCAAGTCTTTTGGGTGTTGTTTGCCGATGCATCATGGCCAAAAAAGCCGAAACATAGGATGAGAAGCGCAAGGATGTAAGGGCGTTTTGTGCACATGCTGAATAACTGTGTTCATAATAACTGCCTGATTATACGGGGTAATTGTTTAAGTGCGATATTTTCGATGAAAGGTTTATGAGCTTCATCACATATGTGAATGTTATATTTGTATGAGAGAGCGGCTTTTCGTGTGGTTGTTCGGATATTGCTCAAAGGTGATGAGGCAATATCCGTATTGATATCGTGTTTAGTGTGGGGTAAGTAATTTGTGCCATGGGGTCAGTTTTTTACGCTTGGCCTCAAAACGAATGTAAGACGCCATCATCATTCCGTAGAACAGACTGACAAGAGAGGTATTGGTGATCATCATGCTCGCTGTCATTTCAGGAATGTCTTTCCATGCCAGTAACCACATGAAACCGCCGTAGATCAGGGCGAACTTAACAAAGTGGCTGAGCACATTCAGTGGAAAGATACGGTAATACGGCGGGGGTGCTTGAATGCCGAGTGCCGCCAAAAGACGATAGCGAAGCATGTCGCTGCGGTAGGGTTTCACCTTGGCGAGTTGCATTTCATTGATGGCGAGATCGATTTTTGCTTGGAATGTCATGGCCACTGAGGTTCCTTGTGTATTGCCAGTGTCGAGTTAAAAACAGGACGATTAATAAAGGTCTATGAAAAATAAGGTATAACTGTAATGTACTCGGTTGAGTGGCGGTGACAAATTGAACGTTTTTATGGTCACGGTTGATGAAATTTATCAACCGGATGATGAGGCAAGGGAGAGCAAGGGTTGGCGGGGACAAAAAAGGCTGGCGATCGCCAACCTGTTTATTTATGTGATGCAGTAGTGTGACGGTGTTGTGTCATCACGCATCTGGATGAGCGGCGCTTGATGGGCGAGTTACAGCAGCAATAATTTCGCGGTACCCAAGAAGGCAAAGAACCCCACCACATCAGTCACGGTGGTCAGTACCACAGAGCCCGCCAGTGCTGGATCCAGTTCCAGCTTATCCAGTGCGACCGGGATGAGGACACCAAACAAAGCAGCGGTGATGATGTTAATGATAATACCCACTGCAATCACGACGCCAATGACCGGAGATTGGAACCATAACCCTGCCATGAGGCCGATTAATACTGACCACAATACCCCATTGAGAAAACCGATCCCGCATTCGTTACGCAGTAGTGACATGCGGTTACCAGCGGTGACCTGATTGAGTGCCATACCACGGATCATCAAGGTTAAGGTCTGGCTACCGGCAATGCCGCCCATCGAGGCGACAATCGGCATCAAAATCGCCAAGGCCACCACTTCGGCGATCACATCTTCAAACAAGCTGATGGTCATGGCAGCAAGTACAGCGGTGATCAGGTTGATACCCAGCCAAATCGCACGTTTGCGTGCACTTTTTGCGATAGGGGCGAACAAGTCGTCCTCTTCACTCATGCCGGCGTTGGCCATCAAGGTGCTTTCGTAGTTTTCCCGCATTAGTTCCAGCGCCAAATGCAAGTCAATATCACCGACGATGGCATAGTTATCATCGACGATCGGTAAGCTAAAGCGCTCGCTGTGTTCAATGGCTTCTACGGCTTCGGTGAGCGAGGTATCGTCTTCCAAAACGGGGCATTCTTTATCTGCCAGCGCGCTGAGTTTTTCGGCGGTGTCGGCTTCCATCAGCTGTTGGTAGTTGATCGCGCCGACGAATTTCTTGCTGCGCGTCACCACATAAATCGGGGCCGGATAGTGGTAGCCGTAGCGTTCTAGTAGCACTTTTGCACGCTTAACGGAAATGCCTTGTGGCAGTGAAATCACTTTGGGGTTGGCGTAACGGCCAATTTGTTCATCGGTGTACTGGTTGGCGCGATCAAAGAGTTCGAGATCTTCTTTGCTGAGCATATCGATCGCACGATCGATGATCTCTTCTGGTAGCGAGTCCGCCCATTCAATCAGCGACAAGTTATCCAGTTTCGCCAGCACCAGATCCAGCTCGACATCGGTGAGTGATTGGATCACCCATTCACGGGTATCGGCACGCATCGCGGTCAAAACATCGACGTGATCGTTGAGCGGCAACTGTCGCCACAGCTCCATACGCTCGTCAAGCGGAAGGGCCTCAAACAATGTCGCTAGCGAGCCGGCTTCGAGCTGTTGAATTTCCGGTTCGTTAAAAATGAGACGCTGTTCTTCCGCGTCGGCCGCAGAAATGCGCTCAATCAAAAGGCTTAAATCGAGGGTGTGGATCATGCCGGTTTCCTTGTTGCTAGCGGCTGCTTCAGTGTACGGTCATTATTGTCTGTTTGTTATCGTACGGTACGTGCCCACAGTGAGGATGCCTGCGGGTAAATAGAATGATTACCTTACCATTTGAAGGCGGTATTGTCTTACCCCCACTGGGTGCTTTTTGGGTGTAAGAAGGACAGGTTGCGGGTTTATTGGTCGGTTCGTTCTGGCGTGAGTGCATTCTGCAAGCCGAAGAGGAAACTGGGACGTTTTTTCTGTCTAGCCAGTTTGGGTTAAGGAAGTGCACCGTAAGATAGCGGTGGATATGATATCCATGTCCTGCTTGCTAATTTGTGTCATCGTTCTGACATCTGTATATGTATATTTTGCCCAGCCTGTCTGCTGGGCTTTTTTCTGCCTGCTTATTGAGAATGAAGGCCAGACTCAGCGCTGAGCAATTGCCTCGCGAGTCATGCCGTGGTGTTCGCTTAGCAGCGTGCGGGCTTGCACTACATCCACACCCGTCAATACCATCACAATGGCGGTTTTACAGTGGCCCTGACAGGCGAGTAACGCCGCTTCTGCTTCTTCTCGGCGGCAATCCGTGGCGGCCATCACGATATTCTTTTGGCGTTCTACCAGCTTGGCGTTGGTGGCTTCCACATCGACCATCAGGTTGCCATACACTTTGCCAATGCGGATCATCGCACCGGTGGTCAGCATATTCAGCACCAATTTCTGCGCTGTACCGGCTTTTAAGCGAGATGACCCCGTGACCACTTCGGGCCCCACTACTGGCGTAATGGCAATGTCTGCCGCCTGTGCCATTGGGCTGTTTGGGTTACAGCTAATACACGCCACGGTGGCCCCCAGTGACTGAGCATAAGCCATCGCCCCTAACACATACGGGGTGCGGCCACTGGCCGCAATGCCGACCAATACATCCTTGTCTGAAAAATTGATGGCTTCCAAATCGCGTGCGCCTTGCTCGCGATTATCTTCCGCGTTTTCGACTGCGCGGAAAATGGCTTGCTGGCCACCGGCGATCAATCCCACTACTTGATCGGGCGAGGAGCCAAAGGTGGGTGGGCACTCACTGGCGTCCAAAATGCCCAAGCGACCTGACGTTCCTGCGCCGGTGTAAATTAATCGTCCCCTTTGACGAAAAGCTGCCGCGATAGTATCGACCGTTTCTGCGATGGCGGGCAGGGTTTGCTCGACCGCCTCGGCCACTTTTTTATCTTCATTATTGATCACCTGCAGCATGGCTAAGGTCGGCAGGGTATCGATGTGTTCACTGGCGGGATTACGGCTTTCCGTGACCATCTGGGTTAAGTCGATTTTCATGGCAGATCCTGATGCGAAGAGAGGCGGCTATCATAGCATTGCTGGGGGAGCGGGTGAGAGGAGTTTAGTTGCCTTGCGCGGCAAGTTGTTGGAAAAACAACCATCGTGCTGTTTGTATTTTTAGGGTGAAGAGTCAGTGTTTTTAGGCGTGATGACGGGTTAAGGCTGTGTGCTAGATCCCTGATCAAACGTGGTTTTCTCTGGTGGGTCATCACTGGTGATAAAATGCGCGCATGGCTCTGACAAAACACTGACAACGGAAGGGGAAACGTTGGCGATGATCGGCGCCCTTCTTAGCCACAATAACATAATTATATAATGAACAAGCAAGCACAACACACACCACAGGCAGCGTCAGATTTGGCGTCCGAACAGGATCACTCGCGTTCACGTTTGGGGGGGAACTGGCGCTGGAGTTGGTTACTGTTAACCCTGAGTTTAGCGGCTTGTGGCGGTTCTGGCGGCGGTGATAGCACGCCGACGACACCTGATCAGGGGGGAAGCAATGGCGGTATTGTGACGCCGCCTGTCGATCCTGAATTGCCCGTGATCCCACCGACGGACCCTGATGAAACGTTGCCACCGGTTGATCCCGGTAACCCGGATGTCCCGACGCCCGATCCTGACGTAGACGTACCTGAAGGGATGATTTCGGTCGATGGCACCCTGTACAAAGACATGGCCTCGGCGCAAGCGGCGATTCAGCCAAGCAGCTTGGTGGTGATCGGTACCGGTACGTATAAGCAAGGCCTGCTGATCACCCCTGACAGTGTGACTGTACAAGGCAGCGAAGGCACCCATTTTTCTGGTGTGGCGATTCAAGGTAAGGCTGCGATTGTGGTGGAAGGCGATGATGTGACGCTGGAAGGTATTGAGTGCAGTGGTGTGAGCGTGCCGGACAGAAACGGCGCTTGCGTGCGTCAACAAGGCAAAGATTTGACCTTGAGCCATGTGTATTTCCACGACAGTGAGCAGGGGATTTTATCGTCTGGCGGTTCGGGGAAATTGACGATCGAATACAGCCGTTTTGAGCGTTTAGGCAAGGGCGGTTTAGCCCACGCGGTGTACAGCAATAACGACGCGCTAGAAATTCGATACAGCAAGTTCTACAGCTCGAAAGATCAGGGCCATGAGATCAAATCACGCGCACCGTATACCTTGATTGAGTACAGTGAGATTGCTTCTTTGTCGAGTGTCGACAGCCGTTTGGTGGATGTGCCTAATGGCGGCACCTTGATTATTCGCGACAGTGTGTTGGAGCAAGGGCCGAACACCTCGAACTATCAGTTGATCGGCTTTGGTTTGGAAGGCATGAAAAGCGGTGTGACACAATCGGTGCAGTTACAAAACAACACCGTGTTGATGGAGCGTCAGAACGGTAATGTGTTACTGGGGCTGCCTTCGGATTCGGCTGGCATCAGCGTTAACATTACGGGTAACGACTTTGTGGGTAGTAAGTTCAATGATCAGGACTTGTATAACATCAAGGCGAATAACACCTTGTATCCGGATCGCAGCAGCTTTGGCTTAGGGCCTTTCCCGGAGTTGCCTAATATCGGTATTTAATCCCGTCTGAGCAGGATAAATAGACTCCGAACGAAAAACGCCGAGCGAATGAATCCGCTCGGTGTTTTTTATGTGCTTTTTGTAGGGTATCCCAGACGCTACCTGATATTTTTACTCGCCAACTCGCCAACTCGCCAACTCGCCAACTCGCCAACTCGCCAACTCGCCAACTCGCCTTACCATTCCAACTGACTGCACAGCACTTTAAACTGCGCCAATAGCTCACTGCTTTCGGTGTTTTGCTGGCTGTCTTTGTGCAGATACGCGCCGATGGTGGCGGTACTGAAGCATTCTTGCATCTGCAAGGGCACTAAATCGAAACGGGCAAAATAGGCTTTCATGCTGGCAGGATACGGCAAGATGGCATCACTGGTCTGCAGCAAATCAATAGCCGTCATGAGAGAGTTAGTGTGGTATTTCACTTTCTCTTGCAGGTAGTGGCGCTTCTGGAAGGTGGTGAGTTTTTCGTTTTGCTGCTGCACCAAATGGGCAAAGCGGCTTTTGCTGGCCCCCAAGTCAACGGACGGGAAGCGGGCAATATCTTCATTGCTGCAATTGACCCCTAATAGCGGGTGGCCTTGGCGTACAAACACGTCTTCTTGGCTGCTGAACAGGGGGTGGAACAAGATGTCTTCGGATTGGGCTAAGCCTAAGATCTCGTGGCCGACAAAAATACTGATTTCATCGCTGAGCAGAAGGTTCATCAGCTGTAAGTGATCGCCCACATCAATGGTGATATTGCTGTGCGGGTAGGCGTGGCGGAAGTCACTGACACAATCGCGCACGAACAAATGCCACCAGGCATCCCCACAACCAATTTTTAATTCGGTTTGATGGCGTAACTTGTGTTTCTCCAGCTTGTGCAGGGTATTTTCATACAAATGCTGCATCATTTTGGCTTGTTCGTAGAGCAGTTCGCCACTGGAGGTCAGGGTGATCCCCTTCGAGTTGCGATTGAACAGCTTGGTGCCCAGCTTCTCCTCCAATTTATGCATGTTATGGCTCAACGTCGGTTGGCTTAAGCACAACTGGTTGGCCGCTTGGGTGACATTCTCTGTTTTAGCCACCTGAATAAATTGAAGCATTAACTTGAACATAGCGAGGATCTGTCGAGAAGAAAACGCCATTTTAGGGGGCGGAGAAAAACAATACTACCCCCTGTTATCGCCCGATTTACCAGAACCTCATCTATTTACCCATGACTTACCGTAGATCAATTTATCCAAGGACTTACGGATGTTGAATTAACTTTTGATTTCGTTAACTTTTGACTTCATTAAAAACTAACAAAAGCTTTTGCACTTCCCCTTGGGTGTACGCCAAGTCTTGGCTATGGGCATGATCCCACAAGGGCATCACATCGACACTGTCTGGTGTGGGCGTGGCTTTGAACGCCGCGATGCGCGTTTGGGTACTGTCAGAAATAAAGAACAAGTATGGCTGAGGCTCACCCAGTAAGGCACGGTATTGCGAGGGCTGGGTGTAGACCGCATTGACGGCTTTCACGTTTTGTTCGCCATAGTATTGCTGTGCCGCCGTCAGTACCGGGGTGGCCATGGCCTGCAATTGTTCATAGCTGCTTTCGACATGGTACGCCCCACAGTTTTCCGGTACTTGATCTGTGAGGGCTTTAAAATTGGCCTGAATCTCTGTTAGCGGCAGCGTGGTATAGCTTTGCTCAAACTGTTGGGCGCGTTGTTGCAGCGCGGCATTGTTGAGGCACTGCTGGAATTGCGGCTGCTGGGTGGTAAAGGTGGTGTAGTCAAACTGCGGTTTTGGCAGGTTGCTGTAGGCAATAATGAAGCCTGCGATGAAGATGACGACCGCGACCGCAATGTGAAACATGTAGTCATGAATGCGTTGAAGTTGTCCACGGAAAATCATGCGGGTGTTCCTTGAATGGGGGAAGGGATGAAAGCCGGCGGTGAAGAGGCCGAAACTGGCCACCTCACCGCACGGATGTTGCTTACTACGGATTGGTGATGCCGTGATTACGCTGACAGTGCCGCGTGTTTCGCCGCGTATTTGATGGACTCTTCGCTGTCGGCATCAAAGAAGTGCAGCTGGGTGTTGTCGATGACCAGAGTGATTTTGTCATCGATGGTCACATCCGGCTCACCGCTGCCCAGTGTCCCAATAAACAGGTTCATGGGCGCGGCATTGAAGAACACGTTCACGCAGTCACCCAAGTATTCCGAGTTCATCACGGTGGTTTCAAAACAGCAATCTGGGAACGCTTGCTCGTACTTCTTGCCAGAGCGGATCGCGTTGGCACGGGCACCCAGCAGCAGGGATTTTCCGTTGTAACCGGCGTTATCCAGAATCGCGCGATCGCTCTCGCTGACCGCAATGGTGAAACTTTCACAAGTAAACTGACCGCCTTCGTACTGGCCTTTGATCAGGTTCATCGATGGCATGCCCATGAAGGTCGCCACGAAGCAGTTCTTTGGATTGGTGAACAGCTCTTTCGGTGAACCAACCTGCTGAATTTCACCCATCGACATCAGCACGATACGGTCGGCCATGGTCATGGCTTCTACCTGATCGTGGGTCACGTAAATGGTGATCGCGCCTTTTTCGCGGTGCATGCGCGAAATTTCAGTACGGGTGGTGGCACGCAGCTTGGCATCCAAGTTACTCAGCGGCTCATCCATCAGGTACAGTTTCGGGGTACGCACCATGGCGCGACCCAGAGCCACACGCTGACGCTGGCCGCCTGACAGTTCCTTCGGCTTACGCTCAAGGTATTCGGTCAGGAACAAGTCTTTGGCAATGTTATCCACGCGTTCGTTAATGTCAGCGGTAGGGAAGTGGCGCAGCTTCAGGCCGTAACCCACGTTGTCACGTACCGACATGTGCGGGTACAGGGCATAGCTCTGGAACACCATGGCAATGTCGCGATCTTTCGAGCTCACGTTGTTCACCAGGTTGCCATCAATCAAAAACTCCCCTTCGGTGATGTCTTCCAAGCCCGCAATCATACGCAGGGTGGTGGATTTACCACAGCCAGATGGGCCGACAAGCACAATGAACTCGCCCTCTTCGATATCGAGGTTGAAGTCACGCACAGAGCAGGTGTCTGAATTTGGGTATTTTTTATTGATATTTCTTAGGGAAATCTTGCTCATTAGCCTTTTACTCCACCAGACGTCAAACCGCCCACGATGTAATCTTGAAATTTATAGAACACGACAACCGGCGGGATAGCCGCCAGCACGGCACCGGCCGCAAACACGTTGTAGTTGGATTCTTTGATGTTGTTGATTAGCCCCATCAGGCCTACAGCCAAGGTTTTGGCTTCGGCACTCATGCTGGCGATCAGGAACTTCGGCATGATGATGTCGCCGATAGGTCCAAGGAAACAGAAGATGGCAATGACCATGATCATTGGCTTCACCAAGGGCAGCAAAATCTCGGTGAAGATCTGCATTTGGGTCGCGCCGTCAATCTTGGCGGATTCATCCAACGCACGTGGGATGGAATCGTAATAGCCTTTCATCAAAATGGTATTCATGGTGATCCCACCGGTGGTGTAGATCAGAATCATGAAGATATAGGTATACAGCGTGGCGTGCTCTGAGCTGTAGATCCCCAATGAGCTCGCAATCGCATACAAGGCGATTAAGCCACTGCCTGACGGAATGATTTGGATGATCAACAGCGACATCAATGCACTTTTACGCGACTGGTAACGATAGCGGGAATACACAAAGCCCGACACGGTCACAATCGCCGTTGACAGCACCATGGTGATCAACGACACCAAGAAGGTGTTGCGGTACCAGCTGATGTACGGGGTATCCGTAAACAGGTGCACGAAGTTTTCAGTCAGGCTGAATTTCTCCGGAAAAAAGGAGGTCGAGTACAGCGAATTGCTGACATTAAACGCGCTCATCAAGGTAACTAAGAGCGGGTAAATAATCACAATCGCCATGCCAATCAAAAACGCATAGCTGCACGCTAAGCCCAAGTGTTTGGTGATCATGTGGCGATTCAGCGGGCTGGCCGCCTTCGCCGGACTGTTTAGGGTGATTGTCTTTTCCATTACATCACTTCCTCATTCTTGAAGGCACCCGCTTTCAGCCACGAGTACAGCACCACGGCACCGACCACGGTACTGGTGATCAAGGTGTACACCGCCGCTTCGTTGTATTTCGCATCCATCATCAAACGGAAGCCCAGTGACGAGATGGTATCGAGCGGTTTGTAAATCGACCCGACTGTTTGCACGGTGGCTTCGCCTAGCATGTACATGATGGTGACGTTATTGAAGTTGAAGGTGAACTGGGTGATGAAGACCGGCGCGACACTGATCAAAATCAGCGGCAAGGTGATATCAAAGAAGTTCGTCCATGCACTGCCGCCATCCATGCTGCTCGCCTCATAGAGATCGTCCGGGATGGTTTGCAACACGCCAGTAACCAGAATGAACACGTACGGGAAGCCGAGCCATGCCTGAATCAGAATGATGGTGATTTTGGCGTAGTCAGCGTTGAGGAAGAAACCCACCGCAGTGCTAATGTCGTATTCGTTGCCCGTGAAGAACGGGATCACCATGGTGTTCATGCCGCCGACTTTCGAGAAGAACAGCTGGAAGACCAAAATGGTCAAGAAAGCAGGCACGGCCCAAGGCAGAATGTATACGGTACGGAAGAATTTTTTACCGCGGATCAGCTTGTTGTTGGCCACAACCGCCAGCAACGTCCCCAACACGATGGTTAGGGCAGAGGCACAGAAGGTCCACGTCAGTGTCCAAGTCAGGGTTTCCTGAAATGCGGCGGCGGTACGTTCGTTGGTGAACAGGCGCTCAAAGTTGCTCAGGCCTTTCCATTCGATCAAGAAAGCCGGTGGCAAGACCGGACGTTTGTAGTTGGTAAAGGCGACCACGATCGACACAATCGCCGGCAACAGGGCGAAGATAAACAGCAGAATGAACTTCGGCGCGGTGATCAGGTTGGGCACGATTTCATGGGACAGGCCACGGACCTTTTCGGTAAAGGTGATGGCGTAGCCGTTGAGGTCGATTTGACGCTTCACGTCTTTGGCATCACGGGCAAAGGCATAGTGCAGGGCCAAAAAGACCAGAATCATCATGGCACCGATGGTGGAGCCAACCATGATCAGGAAGGAATCATCGACAAAACGTTCTGCACCGATGGTGAGTTTGCCACGGGGTTGTTCGACCGCCAGTAAGCGGAAATTAGGCAGAATGAATTGAAAGTACACCAAAATCTCTAACGCGAAGAGTGAGAGACCGAAAATTGCTTCTCGTGTCCGGCGAAGTAGTAGATGACCACTGCCCGGTATCACTATTGAGAGCCAGAAAACCAATTGTTGACTCATGTATTACCTACTGTATGACGACATGCGTAACGATGTTAAGGGGGATGCACCGACACGGTGCCTGAGAACATCAGACACCGTGCGGTAAGAGTAAGGACTGTAACGAGCCTTACATGTCTTCGATATCGAACTGAATCGTGTCGACGGCGGCATCCAGTACCGCTTGTGCATCTTGACCTTGGGCAATTTGTGCCAGCGCGGTCTTCATTGGGCCCCATACCTTCATGAATTCAGGAATGTTTGGCATTGGCTGACCGATGTTGGTCGCGTCGAAAATCGCTTTGTGCAGAGAACCTTCGGCGTAGTTCACAGACAGGCTTGGAGACACTTCACGCGTCATGCTGTACCACTTCTGTGCGTGCTCAGGTGTCGCTAGGTAAGCAAGGAATGCTTGTGCGGTTTCTTTCTGATCACTGTAACCGTTGATTGCCATCCCTTTGGTGCCAGTCAGGGCTTTGTATGGGTGGCTGCCGTCCCAGCTTGGGATTGGCGCAGCGCCTACATCGATACCGGCTTTTTCAATATCAGCGATGGTCCATGGGCCGTTGATGATGGCTTTCACTTTTCCTTCGGTGAAGTACTTCATCATGATGTCGAAGGCCACGGTGTCGTCTTGCATCAGTGTCCAGTGGCTTACGCCGCTGTCATACAGGCTTTGTGCCGCTTTCGCTGCTTTGATAGAGCCTGCGTTGCTTAGACCGATGTTTTCAGGGTTGTTGTCTTTAAAGATGTAACCGCCGTTGGTCATGAACAGACCACCGGTGAAGTAGAAGTCCGTGAATTTTGCCGCCCAGTCAGACGGTGGCAGTTCTTTCAGTGTTTTCGGTGCCGCATTCATCATCTTCTTGTTGTACAGGAACAGCGTGGTATCGGTAGACATTGGCACCATGTAGGTTTCGTCGTTGTATTTAGACGCTTCCGTTGCCGCCGCCGTGTAACCGTTGATGGTCACGTTGGTTGGGGCGATCAGGTACTGGTCTGCCAGCTCACCGATACGGTCGTTCGGGATCATGAACAAGTCAGCGATGTTGCCTTTCTGCGTAGGCAGGGCAGACATCAGATCAAACATGCTGGTGGCAGTCACTTCCACTTTTACATCGTGGTTTTTGTTGAACTGCTCCGCAAGCTCAGTGAAATACGTGACGTATTGTTTTTCAACACCCACCACAATGTTGTCAGCCGCCATGGCTGGATTGGCGAAAAGTAAGGCGGTGGATACGGCAAGCGATAACTTTTTAATCATTGTATTTCTCCTGATAGGGCGAAGTATGTTTTCTGGTGCTGCACTCCTAAGGAGGCATCCCTGCAATGTGAGTTATGCGCGGTGGGTGGTTGAAAACGGATCTTGAAACACACCGAGCAGAACGCTTTATGTGCTCATCATAGAAGGTCGCTGATATAGGGTGAAATGCAAAAAACAGGGGTAAGCCATAGAAAAAAGCCATATCACATAGATAAATGTTATCTACTGCAATGATATGAGGAGGAATACGGGCCAGAGAGAAATGCAAAAACGTGAGCGTAATAGCAAATAATTTTGGTAGGGATCATGCGGAAAAAGTCACTTCTTTCCCGTTCATGGTCGTGCTGCCATATGCATGTATTGGCGAATGTAGGAAAGCGGTGTAACAGAGAGGGGATGAAGGAAAGTTTACACTGTAAAACGGTTGCCGATGGATACCCCATTTCCATTACGGATAGTCGCTAATGACTTGAATAAAAACGCCCCGGCTCGCGCTCGTATGAGGCGGGACAGGGCGTTGGTGTATCGCGTCTTCGCGTTTTGATGCGGGATTTCGTTAGCCGAACAACACGGTGTAAAGGTAACCAGCACCGATAGCCATGCTCAAAATCACGAACAGGAACGCGGCAATCATTTGGTTTTTGAAGATCGATTTAAGCAAAATCACTTCGGTCAAACTGGCGCCAGCACTACCGATGATCAGTGCCATCACTGAACCTAACGCCATGCCTTTCTGTACCAGTGCGGCACTCAATGGGATCACCGCTTCAGCACGGATGTACAGGGGAATACCAATAATCGCAGCGACTGGAATCGCATACCATTTACCTTCACCGGCGTATTTCGCGATCAAATCGGTTGGAATGAAACCGTAGATGAACGAACCAATAAAGATACCCAGCAGCAAGTACGGCAGTACTTGTTTAAAGTCTTTCCACGTTGCACGCCAAATGCGCACCCAACGGCTGTCTGCTTTGATGGCTGGTGCACTTGTCTCTTCACATACCGCTTCACCACAGCTGTTTACTGCAACAGCTGGCGTTGAATCACAACAGCTAGTTGTTACAGGTGCCGGTTTCGCAGCACTGCTACAGCATGATGTTGTGGCGGCGGCGGGTTTGGCTTCATCAGTACGGCATGAAGTGCCACAGCTTGAATCGGCATCGGCCATTTCATACGCTTCAGGGCGCACGTAGCGTTCAAAGCCCAGTTTCTCCAGCACAAAGCCTGCGACCACTGATACGATCATGGCAATCAGGAAGTAGAACACCGCGACTTTCCAACCAAAGGTCACCACAAAGAGACCAATGATCACTGGGTTAAGCAGTGGGCTGGCAAACAAAAACACCATCATCGGGCCAAAGCCAGCACGTGCTCGCAGTAAGCCCTTTAAAAAAGGAATGGTTGAGCATGAACAAAATGGGGTGATGGAGCCAAGCAGTGCTGCAACGAAGTAGCCTTTGCCTTTACGCGAACTCAAAATAGATTGAATTTTTTCTGGTGTCAGAAACTCTTGTAGTACACCGACAAGGTAGCTAACAACCAGAAACAGAACGGTTAATTCGGCAGCCAGAAACAGGAACATGTCTGCTGCCTCTTTGATCATTGTGACGATTTCAGGACTCATAGTATTTACCTTCACAGGAGGTTTATTTCGATATATGTCGAAATATAAGGGTGGGAGAGGCCTGCGTCAATTAATTATTTCGATAAAAATCGAAATAATTACAGGTTCGTAATTATCGTTATGATTTTTAGACTAAATTTTTTATGAAAAAGAGGGGGGATGCAGGGT
>NZ_JAKJSN010000049.1:0-45916 GCF_050337005.1 Photobacterium japonica
ATATATTACTTAGATAAATTAGACAAAAAAGTTCATAAAACTGCGCGTTACTGTGGAAAATACTGACAGATGAGATTAAGAACAACGATTGATCAATGGCTTACCTTGCAAGAGATTGACCGCCACGGCAGCATTCAGGCCGCAGCGGCACACTTAAATAAAAGCCATACCACCTTGATTTATGCGGTACGAAAACTGGAAGACCAACTGGGAGTCACACTGCTGACAATCAAAGGACGCCGTGCCGTGCTCTCTGACGATGGCAAAGCCTTAGTGCGCCGTGCCAGCACAATGTTGGAACAAGCCCGCGATTTGGAGCTGATGAGTCAGCAACTCTCACAAGGGATTGAATCTGAAATCACCATTGCGGTGGATCACCTGTGTGATCGCCAGTGGCTGTATGCCCCATTGGCGGCTTTTCTCGCCGACAACACCACAACCTCGATACAGATCATGGAAACCTCCCTGTCCAGTACCACCGACGCGGTCATGTCAGGTAAGGCTGATATCGCCATTATCAACTTGCCGATCACCAACTTCCCAGCAGAAGCCATTGGGGTGGTCAGCTTGATCCCTGTTGTCGCCCAACACCACCCTTTAGCGCAAAAGCCGGACTTGCAGATCAGCGATCTCACGAGCGAAACCCAAATCGTGATCCGTGATCTCGGTGTCGCCCCTAAGCAAGCAACACGGGATGTGGGCTGGCTGAAATCCCAGCAGCGGATCACGGTGGATAATTTTGACCACGCTTGGCAAGCCGTTAAGGCGGGTTTAGGGTTTTGTCGCTTGCCGCAACATTGGTTAGATGCGATGGGACAAGCGCCTGTTGTACCGCTCGCGGTGGCCGAAGCCCATCGCTATCAGGTGCCCATCCACGTTACATTACCGCTCGGGGTAAAAACCGGTCCGGCGGCCAAACAGTTGTATGCGTTGATTTGCGCGCACTCTTCCCCCTTTAATATGTAAGGGAATTGTATTTTCCCACCATAAACTTTGTTTTTACTTTTGGAGTAAGTCGTTATTGAGTAAAGCATTTTTTTGATGGGGGTCATGATTGTGTAAAGCATCGCCTCACCATGACAAGTTGTGATCGTTTATGAAAAAACAATTAAATAATATAGCTATCAGTAATTAACACTCAACTTTGACTGGAGCTTTTTAAGTGGTCACTATTTTTAGCCTTGCTGTCATCTTCTCTGTCGGGACGCTGATATACAAAAAGTTTAACCCACAAACCACCTTGTTACTCGGCGGTATCATTATGATGGCTGCCGCTATCATTACCCAGACCGGTACCCCGCTGGCAGAAAGTGCCTCAAGCGGCAATTCATGGCTGGATATCTTCACCTTCATCAAAAATACCACGTCTAAAACCGTCGCCGGTTTGGGTTTGATCATCATGGCCGTTGGCGGTTTCGCCAAGTACATGGATCACATCGGTGCATCGCGCGCGTTGGTAAACATTGCGCTCAAGCCATTGGGGTTCTTTAAATCACCGTATTTGGTAATGGCGCTGGGCTACATCATCGGCCAGCTCCTGAACATTTTCATTCCAAGTGCTTCTGGCCTTGGTCTGCTACTCATGGTAACGCTGTACCCGATTTTGGTACGTTTAGGCGTCAGCAAAATGTCCGCGGTGGCGGTTATTGCGACCACAGCCTGTTTGGACTTGGGGCCAGCATCTGGCAACGCTAACTTGGCAGCGAAAACCGCTGACCTGTTAGTCACCGAATACTTCTTTGATTACCAGCTACCGGTTGCCGTTGCGACCATGCTGACTATTGCCGTGCTGCACTTCTTTGTTCAACAATGGTTTGATCGCCGTGACACCGACAAAGGACAGGTTGATATTCAGGAAGAAGAAACGACTGTTGCACCACCAAAATTCTATGCCTTGCTACCGATGATCCCACTGGCATTGATCATGGCATTCAGCCCAATGTTGTTCACTGCTGTTAAAATTGACGTGGTAACCGCCATGTTCATTTCGATTGCGGTTGCGATGTTGTGTGAAAGTAAGCGTCACGGTGCGCGTAATGTCTTTAAAGATATCTTCGTGTACTTCGACAGCATGGGTAAGCAGTTTGCCCGCGTGGTAACCTTGGTGATTGCCGGTCAAGTGTTTGCGCACGGTATGAAAGTGATCGGCCTGCTTGATAGCGTGATCAATTTGGCGATTAACGCCAGCATTTCACCGTCACTGATGATCATCTTAATGGTACTGATCATCACACTTGCCGCGATTTTGATGGGTTCGGGCAACGCGCCGTTCTTCTCGTTCGCTGCGATGGTGCCAGATATCGCGAACAAAGTCGGCATTAACGCCGTCGCGATGCTGATGCCTATGCAGTTGGCATCGGGTATTGCGCGCTCAATGTCACCGATCACCGGTGCGATTGTTGCGGTGGCTGGTGTTGCCGATGTATCACCGTTTGAGCTAGTAAAACGTACGGCTATTCCTATGATTGGTGCGTTGATTGTATCAACGGCTATGTCTCTAATTATTGGCCTGTAATCACTGCTCTTTATTCACAGGCTTATGGTCATCTGGCATTGATTAAAACATCACGATTGCCAGTGACGTAAACCGTATAACGCAACATGCCGACAGGGAAACCTGTCGGCATGTTTTTTTATCAGCATGACCCTTATGTGCGATGTCGTAGAAACCGCTTGGTGACGAGCGCGTTAATAACTCAGCTGAAACTTGACCGCCCCACTGTCCACATCCACCGAATCATCGGATTCCAACTCCCCGCCCGCTTCCACGGAAATACTGAAATTGTCTGTAGCGTTAAATTTGATGCCTCCGCCAAATTCGGTCGGATCAATCGCATCTTTATCTTGATACACACTGTGGCTATCTTTCATCCCATTACTTACAGGGCGACTCCCCTGCCCATAAAACTCCACCGCCTGATTCGCCAGTTTGGAATTATTAATAAACACCTCACCCAATGGACGCTCTGCGGGTACAGCATCTTGCGGTGGTAATACAGGGTCTAATACAGAGGCGTCTGATAACGATGACGTGAGTGCTTGTGACGGGGATTCTTGAGACGAAAGAGCTGGAAGATCCTCCGCATTCGAAGCGGATTGTGATAACACATCGGATAAGGCGGGAAGAGGGGCTGTTGTTTCCACATCGCTCAGCGAAGCAGAAAACGGAGCAATGCCGGTATCACTCGTCGGAGACGTTTGAGCATGCGCCTGACTACCCGCCACCTGAAGACCCATGCAAAGACAGGCTGTCACAATCACTATACCGGTTCGCTTATCCATACCCTTTCTTACGCCTTCTCCTTGATAATATAACGGTTATCATATCGCGAACCGCCGTCGTTTGCAGCAAGGCGACGGCAAATCAAACAGAGACGCGTATCCAATTCCTGATCTCTTAATTAGTGGGTTAGCGTTTCGGCTTACCCTTTCACACAGACCACTTGCTTGAGGGTATGCACGACTTCCACTAAGTCACTTTGCGCCGCCATCACATCATCAATGTTTTTGTAGGCCGCTGGGATCTCATCAATCACGTCTTTGTCTTTACGGCATTCCACGCCTTGGGTCATGGCTGCTTGATCTTGCAGGGTGTACACCTTCTTCGCCTTGGTACGCGACATCACCCGTCCAGCGCCATGGCTACAGCTGTTAAAGCTCTCAGGATTCCCCAATCCACGCACAATAAAGGAACACTCACCCATGTTACTGGGAATGATCCCCATCTCACCTTGCTGTGCACGTACCGCCCCTTTACGGGTCACGTAGCAATCTTTACCAAAGTGATGTTCACGAGAGATATAGTTGTGGTGGCAATTCACCGCCATTTCACTGGCTCTGAAGTTCAGCCCTAGCACTTTGCGCAGCGCAGCAATGGCATTGACCATCATGATTTCACGGTTTTTACGGGCGAAGTCTTGTGCCCACTCTACCGCTTCCACGTAATCATCGAAGTACGCACTGCCTTCCTTTAAATACGCCAGATCTTGATCCGGTAATTGAATTTGATGACGCTCCATCTCCTTTTTCGCCAGCGCAATAAAATACGTCCCAATCAAGTTACCCACGCCACGGCTACCGGAGTGCAACATGATCCAAACCGCATCGTTTTCATCAATACACAATTCAAGGAAGTGGTTGCCCGTGCCCATCGTCCCCAAGTGATTCACATTGTTAGATTTACGAATTGTGGGGTGTTTTTCACAAATGCGCTCAAACCGGGCCTGCAAACTTAGCCATTCTTGCGCCACAACCGGCGGCACGTCCCCCCACGCCCCTTTATCACGGCGGCTATTGCGGGAAACAGTGCGACCATGCGGCACCGCCGCTTCAAAAGCCGAACGGACACCGCGTAAATTATCCGGTAAATCGCTCGCGCGCAGGCTGGTTTTCGCCGCGACCATACCGCAGCCAATATCGACTCCGACGGCCGCAGGGATCACCGCATCTACCGAGGGGATCACGCTGCCTATCGTCGCCCCTTTCCCTAAATGCACATCGGGCATCACCGCGATATGGGAATGGATAATGGGCATGGTCGCGATATTATCAAGCTGTGCTCTCGCGGCATCTTCAAACGGCACGCCTTGGGTCCATGCTTTAATCGGTGTCTTACCTTCGGCTTCAAAGACATTAAATTTTTGACACATCACATTTCCTTATTTTTCATTCTCTTCGTTTAGTCGATCAAAACAGCAACGTGTTTTTACGCCAACTTCACGACGCCTTGCATTAAGCCATCTAACCCACCGTAAACGGTCAAGTTGTTGATTTTCTCAGACACCTTCTCTAACGCTTCCAGCTCTTTTAAACGCATTAAAACAGGATTGTTTTCCATGACTTTCGCTGTGTTATGCAAGCTGCGGGTGGCCGCTGTTTCTTCGCGACGCTTGATCACATTGGCTTCTGCGGCTTTTTGCGCTTCCACCACTTGATTCAAAATCGCTTTCATTTCGCCGGGTAAAATGATGTCTTTCACCCCAACGTTCTCTAACGCCACCCCTACCTGCGCCAATGGCTCAATCACCCATTCACGCACGGTTTGGTTGATATACAACTTATCCAACAGGATATCATCCAAGGTTTTGGTACCGACCGCCTCACGCAATGCCAACTGCAACCGCTGATACACAAAGTCGTCGATACTCTCTACTGTGGTCGCCGCCAACATAGGATCACTGATCCGAATATTGGCACTCAGATTAATGCGCAAACTGACGCGATCTTTACTCAAAATCTCTTGTCCACTCACTTCAAAGGGACGTGTACGCAAGTCAAACTGACGCACGTCGATATCATGCATAAACTGCCAATACCCGTAATGCCCCGGCTGTAAGGTGTGTTGGTACTGGCCATCAAAGAACACTAAGGCAACTTGCTGTTTATCCACCCGTATACTTCTCATTGGTTGAATCGCATGCGTGCTACCACTGTGGATCAACGCTGGGGCGGTATTTTTGTTCGAGCGCTCAATATCGCGCAGCATTGCGCCCTTTACCTCGACATCGTCTTCTACATTCACGGGATCCAAGCGGTATTCCCCCGCCGCTTTCCACACATAAACATGTTCGTTCGGCGCGACAATCCCCAGCAAAATATCGTTGAAGTACAACAGTCCCGTTTCAGTGGGTGACAATTTCCAATGCAAGATATCGTCTTTCAGCGCCGCACCTTCACGATACAAACGGATGATGTCGGCATCCGAGACAAACACCGCATTAAGGCTGATCAACTTGAAGCGTACTTTATCCTTGAAATCCCAGAACCTATGTTGTCCAACAGGCAACACGGTTTGAAATTGTTCATTTTTAAATAACAAAGCACGTTGGCCTTCCGTTACCGTGATGGTTTTTTGATATTTTTTCATCGTCACTTCCTCGTGTTAAACCAACAAAGTTAAATCGCTTACTAAACAGGGCCGACTAAGGGGGGAGAAGCGGGGAGCATTTACGCTTGCCGCTTCCCCTGAATCAGAGGCGCTGTTTATCCATTGGCAATTCACGTTGTTGGCGTGTTGCAATTAAAACGTCATGATCATTAGGTCATTCAGGACGGGAATCGAACCCGCTACACACAAATTATTCATTTGCCGCTCTACCGATTGAGCTACCTTATGTTTGGGAGTTGAACCCAAGCCTTAAAAGGGCTTACCTTGTGTGACGGCATACGCAGTCGCATCGCTTAGCGCACCGGGGTGAACGTAGAGTCACCATCAATCACGACATAGCTATACCAAATTGCGTGCCAATATCGACAATCACAATAAAAATAATTTTAAATGACTGATTATTAATGGTTTTATTTTTATTTTTTGTTTTTACCCGCCCATTTACTGGTTTTTGCATCGAGAAAAAATTAGTCTATACGGATACGTTTTTATCTATATGGATATGATTAAATGCGCAAAACCGTCGCCGTCAGTTTACTGGGTACGCAACTTGATTTTGTCGGTAAGCGGTGTGATCGCTGGCGACGATGGCGCCCCAATGTCAGCTTATGTAGCCAAGAAGAAGTGCAGATTGATGAGCTGCATTTATTACACAATCATCACAGCGGTCGACTTGCCAACCAAATCGCCGACGATATTCACCGAGTCTCGCCCGAAACCACGGTTATTCTTCATACCGTTAACTTTACTGACCCGTGGGATTTTGGTGAGGTGTACGCCACGTTGTTTGATTGGTGTAAAAATCATCAGTTTGATGGCGAGCAGCAAGATTTGTTGTTCCACATCACCACGGGGACTCACGTGGTGCAAATTTGTGCTTATCTGCTAACTGAAAGCCGCCATTTCCCAGGTCGATTAATCCAAACCTCGCCGGATAAAAACGCCAGCAACCGCTCCGTGGGGCGCGTGCAGATCATCGATCTCGACTTATCCCAATATGATCAATTGGCCAACCGCTTTGATATTGAACACCAAGAAGGGAGCGCTTTTTTAAAGGGTGGGATCCATACGCAAAACGCGGCGTTTAACCGCTTAATCGGTGAAATAGAGAAAGTCGCGATTCGCTCTCGTGAACCTATTTTGCTTACAGGGGCAACGGGAGCGGGGAAGTCACAACTTGCTTCTCGTATTTTCCAGCTGAAAAAACGCCGCTCGATGGTGGAAGGGGAATGTGTCTCGGTGAACTGCGCCACCCTGCGCGGTGATAACGCGATGGCGGCATTATTTGGTCACACAAAGGGCGCCTTTACAGGGGCGCTGAAAGCCCGCGATGGTTTCTTACTCACGGCCAATAACGGCGTGTTATTTCTTGATGAAGTCGGTGAATTGGGGTTAGAAGAGCAAGCCATGCTGTTGCATGCTATCGAACACAAACAGTTCTTCCCCGTTGGCAGCGATAGCACCGTTCACAGTGATTTCCAGCTGATCGCCGGTACCAACCGCGATATGAAGCAGATGATCCAAGAAGGGACGTTCCGGGAAGACTTGCTGGCACGGATCAATTTATGGCACTACACCTTGCCTTCCCTGCGAGAACGGCGTGAAGATATTCCTGCCAACGTGGAATTCGAGCTCACCCGCTACATGGAGAAAAACAACCATCGCGTGCAATTTAACAAAGAGGCGAAAACCGCTTTTCTGACGTTTGCACAATCCCCCGATGCGCTTTGGTTAGGCAATTTCCGTGACCTAGGCGCCGCAATTACCCGCTTATGCACCCTCGCCGATCAATCCCGAATTTCGGTTTCCGACGTGCACGCTGAAATCGCCCGTTTGCAATTAGCATGGAGCGAACCAAGTTCGGCCCCACCAACTCAAGCGCTTGAATGCTACTTAGAAGACAGCACACAATTAGACAATTTCGACAAACAGCAACTGAGCTATGTGCTTTCCGTTTGTGAAGCATCAAACACGCTCGCAGCAGCAGGGCGTGAACTGTATAACATCAGCCGACTGACTAAATCATCAACCAATGATGCCAGCCGCTTACAAAAATATTTGGCCAAATTTGGGTTAGCGTGGAAGGCAATAAAATCGAAATAATGTATTCGCGTAAGTGGGTATAAAAGAAGAGGGCTGGATGGATTATTGATGGTGAGAGATATTGGGTGTGTCGCCACGAGAAAGGAATTCGCTCATCCTTGAGCATGATAAATCACTTCGCGTGCTCTACGGTTTCAGTCGCTTGAGAAGCATTCGCGCTATTGATAATGTGCCCTGTCGCCACGCCTTGAGTGGCTTGTTCCATCGACATCCCAGCCGTATTCGCTTGTTGGATAAGGTCACCGTTTAGACCATTATTTGAGCCTGCTGAACCTGCAGCAAAAGCAGAAAGAGAGAAGATGGAGAGAGCGATAATGAATGCGTTTTTCATAAGATGTACCTTCTTCGTTTGAATGATTTCGAGGTTATTTGTTTTTAGAGGCTTTCCCCTCTCGACATGAATAAGGTTACTGTGATTTGCATCACATGTAGAGGAAACCCTGACTTTCCACTTTGGAAACCAGAGTGATATACATCGCAAAGACAAACAGGGAAAATAAAGACGACCCATCTTCCTTATAACATAATCAACCAACCTAAGTTGATTTAACTTATAAAAACAACATTAATTAAACCGTGGAAAAACAAATTAATGCTCAAAGCAATATTATATATATTCTTATCATTATCTCTTATACTCAACACCTGCCTTGCTAATGAAAACGCAAAGAAATCAGGCATCAGCATGACAAACCAATATTCCGAACCGTATGTCGGATATAAATATGTCATTGAATATAATGATGAAGAATTTGAAGGTGTTACAGACAGTGATGGGATCATTCCACTAAAAGGGATGGATGGAGAAAAAGTCATGATTCGCTTTTATGGCGAAGGTATCAATGATCATGAAAATTACTCAAAAATACAGGTGCTTGTTGGCGGACTTAAAAGTCTTGAGACGGTGGAAGGCTTACAGCAACGTCTCAATAACTTTTACTATTATCATGGAAAGATAACAGGTGAAATGGATGAAAATACGATTAAAGCCTTAAAAAAATTCCAACACGATAACAACCTAAAAGTCACCGGCATGCTCGACCCTGAAACTAAAAAAATCATTGCTGAAAAAGAAAAACGTTAACACCCCCATCAAATTTATATTTACCCAATCATCTCCCTCTTCAGCGAGAGGGAGATAGCATCCCAATAAAAATGTCATTACATAGCAGACCACGAATTCAACCACTATTCTACAACTCTCAGCTTCATTTCAAATGTTCAATAAAACTTTCGATTAACCCCGTGATGATAAGTATCGTAGATATCTGTGAGTTGTTTTAAATTTTAGGCATAAAAAAACTAGCCATTGGGCTAGTACGTGAAGTGTAAAGTGATCTTTTTAAGATCTTGTCATCATCGATCTCTGCCCTATCTGTCTCATTATTAAGAGAAGAGGGGTTTGCTCATCCTTGAGCATGATAAATCACTTAGCGCTCTCTACAGTTTCAGATGCTTGAGACGTATTCACACCATTTGAAATATGACCCGTCGCAACGCCTTGAGTGGCTTGTTCCATCGACAATCCAGTCGCATTCGCTTGTTGGATAAGATCACCGTTTAGACCGTTATTTGAACCTGCTGAGCCCGCAGCAAAAGCAGACAAAGAGAAGATGGATAGCGCGATGATAAGTGCATTTTTCATAATATATACCTTCTTCGTTGTTTGTATGTAGAGGCTTTCCCCTCTCGACATGAATAAGGTTACTGTGATTTGAATCACATGTAGAGGAAACCCTGACTTTCCACTTTGGAAACCAGAGTGATACACCTCACACAACACCTGTATACAGAATGAACAGACAATACAAAGGCGAACGAAAACAAGGGTAATGTTTGCGGTAAAATATTAACGCGCGTTGAGAAAACGAATTCGGGAGTGATAAGTAAGATTCACACTTTCGTTTGATTAAGCACGCGATTGTAGGCTTGGAATAGCCACTCCTTTTGTGGATCATTTTGCTTTGCACGATGGTAACTCATCACGCAATTGATTTTGAGGTCGGATAAAATCGGTAACGAGATAGCACGGCAACCACTAGGGATAAGTCGCGACATCGTAAATGAAAAATGATCCGATTGACGGACGATATTTTCAATAGCAGATATATTCTCGACTTCCACGCAGGGCGTGATTTGATACCCAACACCGGATAAGCGTTCAAGAATGGGGTAACGCACGTCATTCCAACCGGGATTTCGCGTGATCACAAAAGGATATTGAATCAGCTCATCGATGGTTTGGGCGGGGTGTGCCTCTCGCACATAAAAGGTAGGAGTGAGTTCGCAAATCGGTTTTTGTAGAATAACCTGAGGCAACGTATCATCATAGGTATTCAATAAAACGGCATTCTCCCCTTCCACCAGACGCGCGCGCGCCTCTAAACTCCAATTACGCATAGAAATTTTAGCTAATGGCGCATCTTTCCGTAACTCCAGATAAAGCTTGTCGCCAAAGTTATCCCAGAACAGCGCGTGTCCATAAAGGATAATTTCCTGCTTTAATGTTTGCGGAGAAAAATCACTGTGGTGAATGGCATCGAATGTCGTCAAGATATGCTCAAAATGAACAATGTTCGTATCCATGAACAAGGTAGGCTCAAAGCTATACCGCCCTTGAATGAACAGAGGATCGTCAAAATGGGTCTTCAACTTAGAGAGGATTTTACTGATCGCGCTAGACGTTTTCCCTAATGCATCAGCGACCAATTTAACATTGCGTAATTCATACATTTTCACCAAAACATAAATGCTCTGTATGTCTAAATTATGCCCCATATACCTACTCACTGTTGATTTACCTACCTAGAATATATATTTATAGATAGCTAACTCAAAATCAGTCGTAACATACTGTGATGTGTATTGCAGCTTTAGTGGATTGCCCGTTAAAACCTATACACTGAACCGTCTAAAGCCAATATGTGGCACAGAAAAACCCCAACACAAAAAATCATTCATGAATCGAGAGCGTTTGAACGCTCTCTTTTTTATACTTAAACCACTATAATAAAAAATTACTACTACCGCCCCTCGGCAGCCCATTTCGCGCGAATTTCCTTTGGTGAGGGAGGCGGAAACTTAACGCCACGATCTATTAATTGTTGCTTGACCTTCACCGCCCATTTATAGGCGTCGGTTTCCTTATCTAATAAAATTTTGCTTAAGCTTTTATGAATTCGCCAAGCCATATCAGATCCAGTCGGTGTACGTTTTGTATGATCTGCACCTAACTCCATTAAATAATGAGCAATTTCATATTGACCAATATAGAGTGCATGATGTGCACTATTTACCTGTCTTTTGTTGGATAAGTTGATATCAGCCCCGGCTGCAATTAACATTTTGATCTGTGACCAGTTAGACATACCTATTGCATCAAACAAAGCAGGATAACCATTTGAATCCAGTGAATTAGGGTCAGCGCCGGCTTGTAACAAAATTTCAAGCATCTCATCATCATTGCCACCTGCAACCATTCCTATTGGCGTATCGCCAATAGGATCAGGAAAATTGGGGTCGGCTCCTAATTGTAACGCTAGCTTCATCGCAGGCTTATCTTTGTTTATAATCAACCAAAACAAAGGTGTTATGCCTTCTTTGCCGTGAACATTCAGCGAAACACCATCACTGATTTTTTCCTCAGCCCGATTTTTATTGCCACTTTGTATATCTTGAAGTAATGCAACCATTTCAGGTTGGAAAAAATCAGATGCTTTCATATCTACACCCTCAACATTGCATGCACTCAGCAGCCCTGCGATCAAAAGTGTTATTGACTTTAAATAGCGGCGAATATTTAGCATTTTAACCATCTACAAAATATTAACGAGATACTCATCTTAAATAGAATCCAACTATGGTTTTAAACTTCTAATTTATGCCTCGCGATCCCGTATCATGAAGCTATAGAGGCTATTGCTGAGTTTAAGGCATAAATAATCATAACCATCTGGTTTACCAACAAGTGATAGAGTATAAAACCTTCACGCCCCCGTTTATTCTCCAAAAAAACCAGATTACTTAAGCTGCTTTATGCCTGGATTTTAAAGGCTTCACATCCAGTATAAAAAATGGGCATGATAGTACCGATGAATATATAGAACTGTAACTTTTCACACAACTATAAATACCAAAATAAAAATTCATATGGTTATAACTGATAAACTGTCATATCGCCTTTAAATCGATCCCAATCACCTTGTCTAAATGCAGAGATCGCTTTTTGGTCTTCATCTCCATCATGAAATCCTGTAAGAGTAATTCCTAAATTCAAAAGTACTATATATCCATAACATTCATATGGATGGCCATCTATTTTACAAAGGGTTTTAAAAAATTCATTTTCAAAATCCAACTCTATATCATTAACAATAAACTCATCARAATATTCAGGTAGTAACGTATATTCACGAACTAATTCATTAATAGTATCGCACCTAACAATACATCCATCATAGTGGTATTCAATTTCACCTTCATTATTCTTACGAGTTCTAATTGGTTGACCAAGAATTTTAATAATATCATTCTCTGACATCCCAAATTTTATAGACCCAATGGATTTGTATGGTATTAATTTCATTTTATTTCCCTTTTTTATTTAGCATACCTTGAGATTTAGCATACCCTAACATTTCTTTGATAGCTTTATTGTATTTAGTTCGACTACTCGAACCTTCTAATGACGCACGTCGAACATCTCGTATTTCTTTTGCCATTGCTCCTCGCATATCGCCTGAATTAATCATCTCAGTAATTTCAGAGCGATAGATTGCACCAGCACGGCCGTTTCTACCATTACTGCTAGTTAAATGATGGTCGAAAGGATCCATCTGGATAGCTGGCCCATCATTAGGATGTACCGATAAATTAGATTGCTTAGCTGGCATGTGATGCGAATCTAACCCATCCCCAACAGGCTTAATCATATCTCGATGAGAACCGCCTCTATACTTATTGACACTCTTAGTAATTTTAACTAATTCTCGCATAATTTCAGGTGAATCAACTAGCTTAACTCCATCTATGATCGCATTTTTTGCAAAATTTGCGGCTCCCGTTGGAGTAAGGAGCGTCGCATATCGTTCTAACCCTGCAACCGCTTCATACGCTTCCATGTCGGCACGGTCTATAGGATCAGCACGCAAGAAAGGAACTGAACTAATTTCACCGTAAATGATTTCCATCGTCGTATCACTAACGATAGTTTTGAAAAAACCTCTTGTGGCAGACCCTTTTATCGGTTCAAAAGAGCCAAATTCACCAATTTGCATTGATTTTCCACTCGTTTTTTCTTTTTCTTCCTTACAACTCAACCCTAACGGATCCACCCATTGCACGGGATTGGGGGCATATTGGTAAGGGTTGATGCCACCGAGTAACCCAATCGGGTCTTGGTGGATGAAGCGGCCTACTTGCGGATCGTAATAACGGAAACGGTTGTAATGCAGGCCAGATTCTTCATCCCAATACTGGCCCTGAAAGCGAAGCGGATTGGGGATGTGTGCAATACTTGGGGTGGCGACACCCTGCACGCTGTAATCTGCTTGCCAGACAATCTCGCCGTGTGAATTGGTTAATGTCAGCGGGGTACCGAGATGGTCGAGGTGGTAGTGATACACCTGTCCGTTCGCCACCAGCGCGACGGGTTTAAAGCTGCCCGGCTCATAGAGGTACCACGTAAACTGCCCTGCGCAATGTTCACCGATGAGCTGATCGCCATCCCACAGGTAATCAATCTGCTGACGTTCGCTGATTTTAGCACTGCGTCGCCCTAAAGCGTCGTAATGGTATTGGGTGTATTTTCCGGCTTTTTTGAGGCTGATGAGTTGATTGAGCCCGTTGAAACACCGCTGCTCATTCCCTTGTGGCCCAAGGGTTTTCGTTTGGTTACCAAACGCGTCGTACCGAAAATAGGCATCATGCCACTGTAATAACTGATCCCGTTCGACGTTGATCCACGGCGCGGTGTCGTCCTCGCTATGGTCTCGCGGGTTCTGCCCATCACGCGGTAACGGATTACCAAAACTGTCAAACGCAAACAAGGTTTCTGCCTGAGCGTGTCCTGACGGCAATGGCACGGCGCCCTGCGTGAGTTGATCCAACACATCAAAGCCATATTCACTGTCACCCCGTGTGCTGTCTTTAATGCCCACCAGTTGATCAGCCACGCTGTAGTGATAATCACGCTGATGGTCAGGGTGTGCCGGCGAGGTGAGCCGCTGTTGCTGCAGTCGTCCTTGTCGATCAAAAACGTGCTGACTCGTCACGCCACTGGCCCACTGCCGCACCGTTTCGCGACCACTGCTATCAAACTGACGCGTAAACACCGGCTGTTGTTGCCATGCCATGGCGATCAAGCGGCCTTGCGCATCGTAGCGGTACTCGATGCGTTGTTGATCGGGCAATACTGTCGACGTGCGACGCCCTGCATGGTCACACTCATGTTTCACGCACCAGTTGTCTTGCCACACATCGCTCGGTTGCCCGTTGGGGTGATACTGTATGCTCACCTTTCGCTGAGCATTGTTGGCATGTTTGATGCGCCCAAGGGTGTCGTAGTGAAAATGATTCGCATGGGTTAGGCCATTCACACTGCAACGCTGCTCAAGCACACGTCCGCACGCATCACGGCGTAAATGGACAAAACGATCGCCATTTTCCGCCACGCTGATCAGGTTGCCCTGCCCGTCATACTGGTATTGCTGGGTGCGGCCATCAAACCCAACCGTCTGTGTGACCCGTTCCTCACCGTCATACTGCAATGAATACGTGACACCGTCACTTCGCGTGATCGCGGTGAGATTGCGCTCTTTGTCGTAGCCAAAGGTTAACGTGCTGCCGTCAGGGCGAATATGCTGCGTCGGCTGAGCTAATCCTTCATACGCTAGTCGATGCGTGCGCCCCAAGGGATCAGTCATCGTGATTGGCCGACCCGCCCAATCATAACTCAACGAATAATGACGACACTGATCGGCCTGATCATGAGGATACTCGCTGATCTTGACGATCAAGCCGGATCGATCACGCTCATACTGTGTGACCCAGCCATCGGGACTTATGATCCCGTTCATTTCCCCTAACGCATCGTAGCTGTAACGGGTGATTGCTTCGCCTTGTTGCTGCGCAGTAAGTTGGCCTTGAGCCCCCCACCAATAACGTTGATCCTGACCGTCGGATTGTTCAATGTGGATTACGCGCCCGTGGCGGTCATAGTGGTACTGTTTTTCAAGGCCACCGGGCAATTGCTGACTCAGTAACCGCCCGAAGCTGTTGTAATCATTCCGCCAAACGCGATTTTCCCCGTCAGTGATCTGAATGACTTGCCCTAAGCGATTGTATTGGTAACGGGTGATACCACCATCTGGTGCTTCCTGCTCACTCAGTTGGCCGTAAGCGTTATACCGGAAATGCGTCACACCACCATTGGGCGTGATGTCGGCCACTTTGCGTGATCGACTGTCGTAACGGTACGCCCAACGGTGCCCAAGCGGCGAAACTTTGGCTAATAAGCGACCGTCACGATTGTGCTCAAAACGCCATTCATTGCCCAAGCTATCGGTACTGATCGCCACATGATTGGCTTCCTCGTAGGTGAAACGGTAGTGGTAGTGCCCTTCATCCCCCCACTGGGCAATGCACTTCGCACGCGCTCCTCGCCCTTGCCATTCAAAATAATGACGAAAGCCGGAAGGACGGGTTCGCTGAACTAATAAGTGGTTGTCATAACGGTATTTTTCAACGTGTTGCTGACGGTTGCTGGCCTCACACAAGTCCCCTTCCGCGGTGTAATGGTAATGTGCGAGCACTACCGCGTGGGTGATCCGGCCTTGCTCATCGCGCGCATTGGGGGACGGACTCTGTACTTCCGTCAGACATCCCCCACGATCATAGCGAAACTCTAATTGCGCTCCCCCATTGGCAGAAATACCAATTAAGCGCCCGCCACTGGAATAACTGAGCGTATATTGCAGGGTTTCACTTTCACGAATACGGTCCATCACCCAACGGCCTTGCTGCTGGGTAAAGCGCAGTTGGCGGCCATTTTGGAGGGTGAGCCGATACACGCTGGGGGCATCATGCAATAAGCTGGCACCAGCAGTCAGGTGATAACTGATCTTGCCGACCGCCACAGCGGGAAAAACCAATTTGTCACCCTGATGATCGACAAAGTGCCACGCTATTTTCCCCGTATCTTCATCCGTAACAGGCGTTAGCTCACCGTGAAAATTACTGCGCCAACCATAACCTAACCCCACATTTTGTTGGCTCAGGCTGGAACGGTAGGTGCGCTGCCAATGTATCGCCGCACTGCCCGTTAACACGACATCAGTCAGGGTGAGGATTTCTTCTCCCGTCGCCATCGACACCGGATCACCACAGTAGGCCATTTCATCCGGTGAAGCGGCGACGGGGCTGTCAGTCACACTGTTTTCACCGGTACCGGCAGCCGGACTGTCATCGCGCCCCCCTTGGGTCGTGACGGTGCGTTTCGCACGCGGCGCAGGCGGGGCTTTCGGTGGCGCGTGCACAACCATTGGCTGAGCGACCGGCACCTCATACACACTCAGCGTTTGATCAAATAACGCTTGGGCAAGGGTTTCTTTCACTTGGGCAAAAGCACGGCTACCCATTGAGCGCGCACGCACTTCGGCTGAAAAATCCAATAATCCTAATACCGCCAACAGATCGGCTCCCTGAATGGGACGTAGGCGAGAAAATTTATCGATATGCAGACGGGCTAGCTGCAAGGTGTGAAAATGCACCGCTTTGCCTCGCCCCTGTTTAGCAACCGTGAATCGGTAAGCTCTGCCATCATTGGCTTTTAGTTGCAGTAGTCCGTCCATGTTTTTCCACAATCATCCACTAAGGTTGCCACGAATAGAGGGCCGCACCGCGATAGAGCACTTCCGAGCTCTCTAGCTGCAGTGTGGGGTGGCGGTATTCCCCCCGCCGATAACGTTCATACAAGTGCAAAAGGTTATATAAGCCGGAACACGCACCTAACTCACCGACCACAGCGCCGTTCATGACAAAGCGGGTATATCGCCCTACGGCGCGATCCAGATGGTGATACGCCATCGCCCATTCTTCATTACAGTTCTCTCCCCCCAAATAAGGCGCATAAAACTGATGAATAGGAAGGCCACAGGCGTGTTGATAACGTGAAAATAAGGCTCCAACCGCCGCATGCGCGGTATGGGTGGCTTTATCTTTGGTTAGGGCTTCATAAGAAAACCACTCGCGCTGTAACCCTTCTGACGCGGCCGATACTTTTACCAACATGACGCTGTCTGTGGCCGTAATGCTTGAGACATGATCCGCCGAATCGGCATCGAGAAGCGGTGACAGCGGTTCACACAATCGGGGATCACAATCCACCGCCAATACCCACACGTAAGGCTGGTCGGCCAATAACGCGTCAATACGCTTCCAGGCCAATAACATGGCGCCTCGACCGTATGGGTACAAATAACAGGAAGGGTGGGATGACAACGCCGGAATCGCCTCACAGACACTGCCAAACAAAAGAGGATGTTGCGACTGATCGATACTGCCTAATTGCGGTAACAACACAACGACCGGTGCCGCATGCCATTCAATGGGTTGTGTTTGCAGCGCATGTGACAAGAGAGCGGTCAAACGCTGTGGAACCGGGCTTGCCGCTATCGGGATCATGGGGGACACCCGTAAACTGCTGTCACCCAACATCCTAAGATGCGGCGGCTCAGCGGGCATGTCGCCAAAGCCTAATAACTGTTCACTGTCGTGATTGTCACCAATCCAAATGCTGTGTGGCTCAATCACCATCGCCTTTGCCCTCACTACCGCTGTTGCGATCTGATCCTATACTGCTGGGCTTTCTCGCCATGCTTGTTTATCGGTGTGGTGTTAGTTCAACGCAATAGATCCGGCTTTAAGTGCAATCGTGCTACCGTTGATCGATATACTGTTACCTTTAATATCAACCGTGCCATCGCTAGACAAGGTGATGGTCGCGCCACCGGATTTCAATACAATCTTGTTCCCCGCATCAATCACCAACTCTTTACCGATGGTTTCGGTTTGGTTGTTATTCACGGTTGAAGTCAGGTCGTTTTGTACCGTTTGCTGAACATTGTTATCCACGTTCAGCGTGAGATTATTCATGATGTGCTGCAGCGCATCATTTTCGATTAAGACTTGCTGATCGTTTTCAATGTGGGTGTGATGATCTTTCTCGGCATGGATGTAAAACAGCTCTTCGCCTTTTTCATCATCAAACCGGATCTCATTGAAATTGGCACTGCTGCCTTCTTTGGTTGAGCGGCTTTTTATCCCACTCACGGTTTTCTGCGCAGGCAGATCGTAAGGCGGATTATTATCACCGTTATACAGTGCGCCACTGATGATCGGCTGATCCGGATCACCATCAAGAAACTCGACTAAGACTTCTTGCCCCACTCGTGGGAAGAAGAAAGCGCCCCAACGGTTACCCGCCCAATTCTGCGCCACTCGGATCCAGCAGGAACTGGTACTGTCAGCGGCCCCTTCGCGATCCCAATGGAATAGCACTTTCACGCGCCCGTATTTGTCGATGCAAATTTCGTCGCCTTCATCGCCGGTCACACGGGCGGTTTGTGCACCATAGACACGCGGTTTAGGCGTCAAGAGTAAGGGACGGTATAGGGTTTCTTTCGGCACACAGGTAAACTGGTTTTGAACCGTTTGGTAAGCATTTTTGCTCGCCCCAGTCTGGCTGGTAATGGACACTTCCATATTCAGCTGGGTGATCAGAAAGCTTTTCCCTTCTAAACGCTTATCTTCATGAAACTTGAAAGTAAAAAACTGCCCAGCATTAAAACTGCGACAGTTACTGCCACCAGAGGACAATTCCGCGTCGCGTTGCAGCGCATCAACCGTCATATTGGCCGCATTGGTGGCCCGTGTCAGAAACTCTGACTCGGCCAAATATTCATAGACTTCCGTCTGGCCCTGCTGCGGAACCAACGCCGCATCCACACATTGCCCCTGTGGCTTACTGGTTGGTTTGATGAAATCGTACCCTTGTTTCACACTGCTGCCAGGCACCACTTCCAGTCCGCTTGACCACGTGTGAATATGAGATTCCGCCAAACTGCCAGAGGTAAACGCAACCTGCTCTTCCGCGCAGGGGGCATACGCCGTTAAATCATCGGCCAGTATCAAATAATGGGCGTCTTTTTCGTGCTGGAAGAAATAAAATATCCCTTCTTGCTCAAGCAGACGGTGAACAAAATCCAGATCAGATTCATGATACTGCACTTTGTAATCGTAAATAGGGTAGGTCTGTATAAGTTGGGTCTTCACCCTCACGCCATGCTCAGCCAAAATGCCTTTTACAATCTCAATCACATTGAGTTTTTGAAATATACGGCAATTACTGCGTTGTGAAAGGAATTGACAGCCCGGACTGATCTCTAAGACATAGTCCTGATATTTTTCGCCTTCTGCCATCGACGGTACGCGACTGCCTGCAGAGCGAATAGCCGTCACAATACCGTTATAGTATTTTTCCACTACGGCATCGTCGATGGTATTAAGAAGGGTAATTGAAACGGACTGACCAATTATGTCATTTGCACTGATTAATTGGCCATTGGTATAGACATGTGCTTGAATAGAAAAAAGCATGGAAATCCCTTCTTGGATTTCCGCTTTGGTAATATGAAAAACATCTTTGCCTAACGGCGTTTCAATTTTTAGAATGTTATTATCTTGTGACGCTTTTTTCATGGGTATTCTATCCAAGCCACTGCTTTATACCCAAACAACCTCAAGACAGTGTATTTTTTAGTGAGGGCGCTTGGGTATAAACATAAAGTACGGGATAGAAAACCTATCCCGTAACCATTTTGTATGCTTACATTTTCTGACCAAGTACACCGCTGTAGCCGTATACGAACTGGCCATCATTGTTGTTCTGATCGTTAGAAGGAAGCACGGTCATTACCATTTCAGTGTAAGAAATGGTGATCGTTTCTACTGGGCGGTCGTCTTGGATAGACACGCTGAAGTTAGAGATCATGGCATCAGTCAGTTTGATGTTCATGATTTCTTCTACTTTATCACCCTGCTTAGTGATGTAGAAAGTCGCTGGTACACCTTTACCAATCGTTGCTTCTTGGAATAACAACGTTGAAGAACGGTCTTGCAGCTTAGTGATTGTCAAATCGTATAGACGTGCAGCACTGGCTTCACGGTCGTGAGACGTACCTGTGTAAGACGTGATTTCACGACCAACGCTCCAGTCAACAGACAATAGCGTGATTTTATCTTTGAAACCTTCAGCGGTCGCCTCACCTCTAATTCCGTTATAGTCCAAGTAAGTATTCGATTGCATGCTAATCTCCTGTAGCATTAAGAATTTACCCTGAGCGGGCATTGTCGCCATTAACGATTTCGTCTGACAATATATCAATGACTAATGGTGCGTATCATTAATGAATCACTTACTAAGCATTCAATGAATATGACGTATTCACCATTAGACCTCACTTATTATCCCTGACTAATTCGCTATAATTAACCAAAGAAAAATCGGATTATGAATTGCCTCGCAATTTATTCATGTATCCGGATACATCTCAGTGAAAATTCACCTTGTATGTGCCATTTTCCATATCGACCAATATGTTATTAAAGCAAGATTTGTCAGCCAATCGAGACAGTATTTCTGCTGACAACATAGGCAATAGGATATTTTGCAAATTGTTTTGAATGGCACGCGCCCCTGAATTACTGTCAAAACAGTTAATATTCAAATAACTAACAACTTCGTCAGTATATTCAAAGTGCGCATTATGGTGTTCTTTCACCCGTTTACCAATACGTCCTAATTGCAGATGAATAATATTGGCCAGTACCTCTTGCGTAAGAGGAATATAAGGGATCACATTAATTCGGCCTAAAAACGCCGGTTTAAAGACTTTCAGCAAGTCATCCTGCAACGCTTTTTTCAGCCCCTCAATGGACGGTGCGGTTTCTTCATCATCATACAACTCGATGGTGGTATCGGTGCCGACGTTCGAGGTCATGATGATGATGGTGTTTTTAAAGTCGATATCACGGCCTTCACCGTCTTTGATCGTCCCTTTATCAAACACTTGATAGAAAATGTCCTGCACCCCGGGGTGGGCCTTTTCCATCTCATCCAGCAAAATCACACTGTACGGCTTACGGCGTACCGCTTCCGTCAGGATCCCGCCTTCGCCAAAGCCCACATACCCCGGGGGTGAGCCCAACAACAGTGACACCTTGTGCTCTTCTTTGAACTCCGACATGTTAATCACAGTGACGTTATCTTCACTGCCGTACACCTGCTCAGCCAGAGCCAAGGCCGATTCTGTTTTACCTACCCCACTCGGGCCCGTCAGTAAGAACACCCCGTTTGGCTTACGTTCATCACTGAGTTGCGCACGGGCGGTTTGTGCCACTTTACTGATCAAATCGAGTGCATGATCTTGACCAATCACGCGCGATTTCATGCGCGCATCTAACGTAAGAATGCTTTCGATTTCGTCACTTTGCATCCGACCAAGCGGGATCCCCGTCCAGTCAGAAATCACTTCAGCCACCAGCACTTCGTCAACTTCCAAGAACACCATCGGATCGCTGTTCTCGCCAAGGCTTTGCTTAATGCTCTGCAATTGCGTTTTATCGTCGGCTTCGTTCTCTGACTCTGCCGCCACCAAGCTATGCAATAACCCTTTGGCTTGCTCAACCAGACCGGATTCACTTTCCCACTGTGCTTCAGCCAGTGCCAAATCAGCACGAATTTGCTCACGCTTTTCCGTTAAGGCGTGGAGCTTTTCACTGTGGTCTGTGCCTGTGATCTGCTCTTTTTCGAGGACCGCCATTTCATCCGTCAGTTGTTGCTGATGACGCGTCAGATCTTCCACTTTCCCCGGCATACTTGCTTGGCTCATGGCGACACGCGCACAGGCGGTATCCAGCAAGGCCACGGCTTTGTCCGGCAGTTGACGGCCATTAATGTAACGGCTAGACAGTTTCACGGCGGCCTGTAAGGCATTATCCGTGATCACTACATTGTGGTGGGCTTCCATCACTGGCAACAACCCACGTAGCATCACCACGGCGGTCGCTTCGTCCGGTTCTTCCACTTTCACCACTTGGAAGCGGCGTGTGAGTGCGGCATCTTTTTCAAAGTATTTTTTGTATTCCGCCCACGTTGTAGCAGCAATGGTGCGTAGCTCACCACGTGCGAGCGCCGGTTTAAGCAAGTTAGCGGCATCATTTTGCCCTGCTTGCCCACCACTGCCAATCAAGGTATGCGCTTCATCAATAAACAAAATAATCGGTGTCGGCGAGGCCTTTACTTCTTTGATGATGGTTTTCAGGCGGTTTTCAAACTCGCCTTTCATGCCCGCACCGGCTTGCAATAACGCCAAGTCCAACACGCGAATCGACACGGTTTTCAGTACATCCGGCACATCGCCTTGACTGATCCGCTGCGCCAACCCTTCCACCACGGCCGTTTTCCCCACCCCAGCTTCACCGGTTAAAATCGGGTTGTTCTGACGACGACGGGTCAGAATATCCACCATTTGGCGAATTTCGTTATCTCGTCCCAAAATCGGGTCAATCTCGCCCGCACGCGCCTGTGCGGTCAGATCAATCGTATATTGATCCAGTGCCTGCGCATTGATGGATGATTGAGCTTGTGCGTCGCCATCGCTGGCCGCGGAGGTCTCACCCGATTCTGCGTCAATCGCAGGCCAGCTGATCAATAACTCTGCCGGATCAATCTGTCCCAGTGAACGCACATTGCGTAGCACCAGTGATGCTAAGCTGTCATCTTTAAGCAGGGCATAAATCAGGTGCACACTGCGGATCTGCGGATCACCAAAATCAATGGTGGCCGCCATCCAAGCGGCACGTAACAAGGCGACAATATGCGGTGACAATCCCGGTGTGCTGCTGTTACCCGTACTCAGTTTCTCTAGCCCTTGGCGTAACTCGTTTTGTAGCGCGGGCAAATCCAAATGAAAGTGCGTGGTAATACGCACCAAATCCCCTTGTTGGTCATCCGCCAACACGGCTAACCAATGCTGGATTTCGACACTAAAATGGCTGCGGCTGTTACATAACGCTGCCGCCGCTTCAAGCTGACTTTTACACTGTGGCGATAATTTATCGACTAACGACTTCAACGTCATTGTTGACATGGAACACTCCCTTATTTTCAATGCTTCGCATCACGCTTAGCGCGTATGATTTCCAATGCGTTCACTCCGCGATCCCACCGGGATGCGTAATATTTGATCCTTGAGCTGGTGGTTACTCATTAATGCCCCACCCAGCCCTAAGCCCAACCCTTTGCCGTCCAAGCTCGCAACAGGCAGGTTTTGGTAAGTGGTCACTAAATACCAATCGACGCTGATCGCTGGCGGAACGTAATGCGCCACCACGCTTTGCAGCGTAAAAAACATATCCCCCCGGCTCATCAACGCCGTCGCCATTTGGCGATCACTCGCTTTGATATCAATATCCAACGCGGACGATAAATCCCACGACCGTTGCCCTAGCATGCAACTGACGCCGAGTTGGGCATGTTGGCCTTCTGGCTGCAACGAGGAACCCAGTCGGCTTTGCTCTTCCGGCTCTAGATGGATCCAACGCCCGACAAATTCATCCACTGTCACCGTACAACCACTGATCGCTTCCAAGGCTTGTCGTAAACTTTGGGTGTTGCGTACCGGGTTGGCAAACAAGCCCCCCAAATACACATCCAGCGGCTGAGTCGCCCCGGTTAATGACTGCAACACGGTATCAATGGAAGAAGACTGCCCACTAAGGTATCGCTCGTGCTGAATGGGATACTGATATTTTTCCCATGCGCGATAACGCAAGGCGATCAAACGGTGATTAAACAAGTCAAAGAATTCGCGTATCGCCACGTCTTTTAAGCGCGAACGCTGCATCACGGTTTCCGTGTAATGGCGCGGCAGCACCCCACTGGGGCCGGTTAGCCCCATGAAATTCACGGTCACATCCAACCGGTCTTTGCCGTTGAGATTTTTGGCTTCCTTCACCTGCTCAATAGCGGCTCCGGGGAAGCCTAAGTTTTGCGACGCTTTAAACCGGATCCGCTCATTGACGGGCAAGGTATCGGTTCCAACTTCACTTTCTTCATGATCGTCGAGCATCGCCCGTTGTAGGGTGTACACCGCACGGTAAAAATCATCGTGGTCGATCTGTTTAATGAGTTGACTGATCTTCACAATAACGCCTTGCCCCCAGCACTGGCTGGCCAGCGATAAAATCGTTCCGATTGCCCACGAAAACGCACGCTCAAACGGATAAAGCTATTAATGGCGGTATATTGAGAGAAAAAGTGCGACAGCACACAACCAAAGAAAAACAAATTGGTGCCTGACAGTTCAATACTGCTGAACTCCAGTTCAATATCGGAACCGTGACAAAAGCCCACACGACCATGTTTGACCACCCGCGCATTGGCCGGTTGGATCTGCATATCGGTGATTGCTTCTATCAAGGCCTTGCTCTGTGGCGTTTGCTCAAAATCGTACAGTTTCAAGGTTTCTTTCAATACATCCAGCCCGTGCTCGCCGGAAAAGTGATTTAAGGTCAGATGCTTGGCAAACTGCCAGCGGGTTTTATCTAACAGTTGAGGGCGTACCGGTTGGGTCGGCGCGGTTAAGCACCGTACTTCTTTCAATTTATCGGCGCGTCGCACAATGTTCATGGCAGGTTGTCCACCGCCAAAGGGCAAGCGCACGGGTAAGTTACGGTTGCTGCATAAGGCATTGACGGTCACCAGCCAATGTTCGGCTTCATCGACTTCCACACTGCGCGCATTCGGATCCACAATCGACAGGTAGTTTTCACAGCCCGGTTCATCATGCCCGCCCGCCCAATTGGACTGCTCACGGCGTAACGCCCAGAACATGTCATTCTCGGTCAGGTAATTCCCCATTCCTGTGCCGTAGAAAGGCGCAATGTTGATCTTGTTTCGGTGTTTATCGAGTGCACTGACTTGCTGCACCTGTATCACTTCACACACCTCTGCTTCACCATAATTGGGGATCAGCGGGTATTCGGTTTGTACGGGTTTGAGCTCGATGGGTTCAAGATCTTGCGAAAACAAATTGATGATCGGCGTACAACCGAGCAAGACATGATCCTCTGTCACCTGTTTAGGCAGAAAATCATCGCTCTCATCAAAATAGATATAGAGATCGATTTCATCGCTATCCCCCAACCAATGGGGATCTAAATCAATCAAATCGAAAAACAGAAATTTTTCAGGGAACAAAAAATGCTCAACCAACAACCGGTAACCACTGAAGGTCCGCTTTTGATACGGCACGACTTCATGCTCATCCTCAAACCCCACCGCGGCAATATGGCGACTTTGTAAGTAGTGGGTTGCAGTGTTCGACCCTTTCGGCGCAATGGCAATCCCCGTGGTCGAACGAAAAAGGCGTTGATACAGCGCGTAGCTAATTTGCTCCTGGCCGTTCAGGTAAAAACGGAGTTTGTTTATCCCTAACGTACTCAAGCGCGTGTTATCAAACTCACAGCTTAAGGTCAGCTTCAGTACCGATTGGGCGGATTTTTGAAAGTTCGCTTGCGGGGCTTTAAACGGCGCATTCTCAAACCGAGCTTGTGTCACTTCCACAGGCCAGAGTTCAGTGTCGTAGCACGTGGTAAAGCGGCAGGTTTTGAATCCTTCAACCCGGCTTTCTACTGCGCTCCCTCTTGGCAATAAAAAACCGTTATCATTGATGTTCTGCGTCGTCATTTTAATGATGGACATCGACGGGATCGTGGCATGGTAATCGGGGTATAGCTGCCCCAGTAGCGCCTCCGTCAACTCCGGAAAACTGTCATCGAGACAATAACGGGTTTGCGCCGTCAGTAACGCAAAGCTTTCAATCAACCGTGACACATGCGGGTCTTCCACATGCTCATCACTCAGGCGTAATCGCCCTGCCACCTTCGGATAGCGCTTAGCAAAATCCGCCCCTAAGTGGCGAATATACGCCAACTCACGGTTGTAATATTTAAGAATTTCATCACTCATAGTTACGACTCATTAATGCGGATGCCCAAACAAACGGGTTCAACTTCCGAATCAAAAATAACCTCTTCTGGCTCCGAAGTGGCATGGAATAAGGCATGGATACGCAAACGTAAGATCCGATCAAGGGGCTGATCATCCCCCACCACGGATACCGCAACATCTGAAAAACGGGGTTCAAACTTGCGGATCGTACTTTCAATGATCTGACACAGCACTTGACGCCCATCTTTACTGCCCAACGACATGGAGGAAAAATCGGGTAGTCCGTAAGACAACAACGAGCAATCTAACTCCGGGTAATGCTCAGACCATACATGCCAATGCACTTTGGCATTGAGCAAATTTTCCAAGTCTCTGCGCACGCTGTGGCGCATATCCCGCCAGGTAAACGGACGGGATAGGGATTGCGGATTTTCAGGGGCATCATCAAGTAACCGGTCAAGCAGTGAAGGCACTAACGGCTGACTGGTTTTCATGTTTCTGTCACCTTATGCCACCGTGGATGCGCTATCTGTCGTCGCACACCTTATTTGCGAGAGCACCAATGCTTCTTCACCAAACAGCACCATTTTCAACCCAGTGCCCACACACACTTCTGTGCCCAACACCTCACACCAGTCCGTTTCACGGCCGAGTTTTTCTGCATCACTCTGGCTGCCGATGTAGGTCATAGGAATGAAGGCTTCACCACATAAACCGCCCTCAATTTCGATATCGACTTTGCGCCAGACTTGCTCGATCAACGAACTGACAGGCAAAATTTCCAATCGCTGCACGGCATCAAACGGGACCAAATAATAGTTACCGTCAGTGCCAAATAATTCGAGGAAACCCGCCAGTGAATCGTCCAAATCCCGCAGTTCACTGTTCGTCTGACCATCAATGTTCATCGTGACAGGTTGGCGATGTGCTTCTATCTGATGCGCCCACGTCACCACATCTTCAGCCTGCTTTTCACGCAGGGCTAAACGCAGCTGCAGCATCGCGGAAAACGCATCATCCACCTCACGTACCAAGGTGGCGGTGGCTGCCCCTTGTTCAAAATCGAGACGCGATTGCGCAGCACGCAGTAATTGGCGAATATTGACGGCCCCAACGAGGCAATCCGGATATTGTTTGATCAATAAATTAAGCTGCTTGTCGGCACGTTCAAACTGCCCATCAATACAAAGCAATTCAATGAAACTGCTGCGCAACTCAATATCTTCCGGGTTGTCTTTTAATTGCGTAGCAACATAAGTAATTGCCTCAGATAATTTTGCTTCCTGCAACAATGCTTTTAATGCGTTCATGGATAACCCTTCCTAATTATTTTGTGACGACAACTCGGTAATTAACCGGATACTCGATACCATTTGGTCCAATTGAAAATGTGGCCGTAAATGAATAATCGAATAATAATGACCCGACTGACCGGCTTTTTCTTTTACCCTAATCCGCGCTTCATTGAGCGGATAGCGCGAACGCACTTCATCAGACGCATCTTCTGTGGCGGTGGTATATTGTAAAATCCATTGCTGGAATTCACGTTCAATACTGTCTGCCGTACTGTGTGCCCCCACTTTTTCGCGTCCCATCACTTTGATATAGTGAGCAAAACGTGACACACATAAAATATATTGCAGCATGGAGGACAAACGGGCATTCACCTGCGCCCCCAACACATCGTAATGCTTGGGTAAATTGACCGATGCATTACTGAAAAAGACCAAGTACTCACTGTAAGGCACCGGTGAGACAGGGATGAATCCACTGTCAGATAACTGTTTTTCTAACCGGTCGCCCACCTGCAAATCAATCGACGGCTTACTCAGACGCGTGCGGCGTGACGTCACATAGGACGTCGTCGGCAAATTAAACACTAAGCCACGCTTAAATTGACTCGGTTGTAAGCCTCGGATCTGGCTGAACCAGCCCGATTCGGTAAACGCCCGAAGGGCAACCGCGGCAAAGCCATAGGCTGCGTTACCCCATAGGTGATCGCGTTTTGGGTCTTCAATGGTTTCCTTGAAGTAAAACCCTTCCCTACGCGAACCATCTTGCTCATATGGTGCCCGCATTAACACATGCGGTAACGCTAACCCTAAAAAGCGAGAATCTTCCATTTGACGTAAACTGCGCCAATTTCTATATTCAATTTGTGAAAACTGTGCCTGAATATCATTCACGTTAGCCAAATCAGCATAATGATCCACACCAAAAAATGACGGCGCTGCCCCTGTTACAAAAGGCGCAAAAGCGGCCGCGGCGGTATTACATATACCTCTTAGTGTGTCGATATCGTTATAATGAATACCCGGCTTTGGTTTGTGTGAAACATGATAATCCCCGATTAACAAACCAAACGGTTCGCCCCCCGGCATATTTAATTCATTATTATAAACAAGACGGAATAAGTCACTCTGGTCAAAGTCAATTGCGCGACCGATATCTCGACTTAATTCTTTCCACGTCAAATTCAGGACTTTTATTTTACAGCTAAGTTCATTATCAAACTCAGACATTTGTTCGGTTAAATACAGCAACCCACGCCAACTGGCTTCCATTTTTTGAAAACTGTCGTGGTGTAAAATAGTATTGACCTGATCGTTAATACGCGTGTCTATCGCTTTGATCGCGCGTAATAACAACAATCGGATGCTGTCTTTGGTACAGGTTGACCAACAAAACTCACGGTCTTTTTCCAACCAAATACGCAATGCCCAGAAGTCATCATCCTTTGCTAAGAATTGATCGATCACATCGGTTTGGGCATACCACGCATCGTCATTGTGTGTTGTCTGATCATTACTGGCAAGCTGCTCAGCATCAATGAAGTGAAGCGTTGACTGCATGTATTCGACATCCTGTCTGGCGAGAGAAGCAGGTGATAGTCACCTGCTTCTTGAGGGTGGGCGCTTAGTGGCCGATTTCCGGAATTTTCGCCACAAGACGCAGCGACGTGGTGAGTTCTTCCATTTGCAACCATGGGCGTAGCCATGCAATCGCATTATACGCACCTGGCTGACCGGGGATCTCTTTCACCTGCACTTTCGCTGCAGCCAATGGGTATTTCGCGCGGATCTCCTGACCGCCCCCTTCCGCCGCATTCACGTAAGTCAAAATCCAACGGTTTAGCCAGCTTTCCACGTCTTCCGCTTCCATGAAGCTACCGATCTTGTCTCGCGCCATCACTTTCAGGTAATGGGCAAAACGCGAGGTCGCCATGATGTAAGGGAGACGCGCTGAAATCGCGGCATTCGCCGTCGCTTCAGGGGAATCCATAATCACAGGCTTCTGCGTTGTTTGTGCACCAAAGAACACCGCGTAATCGGTATTTTTGTAGTGACACAATGGCAGGAAGCCCAATTTACCCAATTCCGACTCACGGCGATCGGTAATGCCAATTTCCGTCGGGCATTTCATGGCCGGATCACCTTCATCGCTGACATACATGTGAGAAGGCAAGTTCTCAACACGGCCACCGCCTTCTGCACCACGGATCGCCGTACAGAATCCGTACTTAGAAAACGCCTCTGTTAAGCGCGTACCTAACATGTACGACGAGTTCATCCAGCAGTAATCTTCGTGATCAACACGCTGTGATAGCCCAGTGATCGGGTCAAGCGGGAATTCTTCATATCTGAATTCTTCGATCGGTGTCGTTGTTTCGCCGTAAGGTAAGCGTGCCATGACGCGTGGCATGGTCAATGTCACGAAACGCGAGTCTTGGCTTTCACGGAACGCACGCCACTTGCTGTATTCCACCGAATCAAACAGTTTTTCTAAATCACGCGGTTTGTTGACTTCGTCCCACTCGTCAAAGCCAAACAAGTTCGGCGACGCAGCCGACAAGAATGGCGAGAAGCCCGCAGCGGCGACATTCGACATCAAGGTCAAGGTTTCGATATCTTCAGGGTGATTGGTAAATTCATAGTCACCGATCAGCGCACCATACGGTTCGCCGCCCGGCGTACCGAACTCGGCTTCGTACACTTTTTTGAAAATCTGGCTTTGATCAAACTCGACCGCTTTGCTCAAATCCTTATGCACTTCTTTCTTGCTGATATTGAGCATACGGATTTTTAACGTTTGACCGGTTTCAGACTTGTGCACTAAGTGGTGCATGCCACGCCAACTGCCTTCCAATTTCTGGAACTGTTCGTTATGCATGATTTCGGCAAGCTGGACAGACAGCGCGTTATCCAACGCGGCAATCGCTTCACGGAAGGTGATCGTCAGGTTTTTATTCCACGTGACCGTGCCTTTTAGGGCTTCTTCCGTCAACGTGCGTATCAACTCTTCCGCGCGCGCGCTTTCGGTTTGCTTGGTGGCCGAAATCGCCTGCTCAAGCAATGAGCTGGTCTGTTCTTCAACAGCGGCATCTAACGCCTCTGAGATTGGCTGACTCATTCTGCTGGCTCCTTCTTCCCTTGATTCAATTCGTCCGATAATTTTTGCAGATCTTCGGTGTTGCTGAGGACGGTTTCCAACAGATTCTCAAGTTCTTCAGAGCGGTCAACTTTGGTCATGAGATCGCGCAGCTTGTTACGGGTTTCCATCAGCTTACGCAGCGGTTCAACCTGGTTCACAATCGCCGCAGGTTCAAAGTCTGACATTGACGAGAAGTTCAAGCGAACGTCTAGCTCGCTATCGTCATCCGATAACTTATTATCCACACGCAGTTTCAATCTCGGGTTCATGCGGTTCAGAACATCATCGAAATTATCACGATCAATCTGAATAAAACGACGGTCTTTGATCGGCTTTAATGCATCGATATTTTGACCCGCAAAGTCCCCCATGACCCCAACTACAAAGGCTAGCTCTTTCTTAACGCTAGCCCCTTCGGTTTCGATATCATAGGTAATGTGTACCCTTGGCTTACGTACCCGTGATAACTTCCCGTGGATACTTCCCATATTGCTCTCCCTATTATTTACATCTTACTTTGATCATTCGCCAACGAACGCCCAAACATTATGAATCATGATTTTCCGGCACTATACCCACTAAGCGGAAATACCCTTTTCTTGCATCGCCATCTGCGATCAGCTCCTCAAGGAGATCCGGCAATGACATATCACTCCAACGCACAACCTGATCAATGCCATAGGCCATGGGGGAATGTGGTTCGGTTTTTTTGAAAAATTCCGCGATCTGTTTCAGGTTATTGATCGCTTCTTGACGCGAATTCAGTTGCACCACTAAATGGGCGGCGGCCGTTTGGGGCGTAGGGGTATCCCCCTCCCCGTCCGTCTCAATCATCACGTCTTCGACAGGCAAGGGTGCCGCCGCTTTCAACTTGTCTTCAGCGAGGTACTGCACCGCATCTAAACACGCTTGCATCCGCTTGGTGATCTGCGAACTCGGCAAAGAGGATTGGCTGGCTTCATCCATCGCAACCACCAATTGATTGAAACTCGCGATGGCTTGTTCAATATCGTGATGCAGTTGGACATAGAAGCTCGCATCCGTCGCTTTCACGGCATCCAGCACCTTTTTTAGATCCATCGCGCCCATGTCGATGCGGTGCTTTTTCTTGTCTTCATCCAGCCGGTCAATTTCTAGCGCTTGCTCGTACTCCCACAGCGAATACGCTTTCTCACCATCATGCTCGGTCAGCGGAATACAGGCGATCGGCAACAACAACGTGCCTTCCCCTTCCACCCCGTTCAGGCCCACAATGGGCGCCATGCGAGTTTCCATCCCGTCTTCATCCGGCATCGGATACAGATCGGTCCAAAACTGCGCAATCAAGGTGGTAGCGGTATCAAATCCGACCTTCAAACCTTGGAAGCCATGATGGCGAGCGAGGGCTTCAATGAACCACGCCGCAAACTCCAAATCTTTGCATTCGGTGGTCAAAATGGTCGGCACGCGATCCAAAATCTCGGTCCAATGGTGAGCGAGACTGAACAGTGGCTCGTTATCCACCAGAGCATGCCGTTCAGCAGCACGGGCGGTATTGCGCACATCCTTCAACGAAAAGTAAGCGGAGTACGGCGACGTATCATGGCGGGGATCATTCCCCGTCGGCGATTCATCACTGATGGCCATCTGTAGTGCTTCAAAATCTATCATCTCGACATCCCTGCCTGTGCCCAGTCCTTTGCGGGTAAGTGTTTCATGCTCTGTGACTTATCCGCGAAACACGGGCACAGTGGCGTCATTAACCGGTGTGCTCAGTCGCTCTTTGGCATCCGTTTCCAAGCAGGTTGCCCGGACCAAAATACACGTCACGTTATCTGAGGCACCACGCACCAACGCGGAATGCATCAAGGCTAACCCTGAATCCGACAGGCTATTGGCCTGCAAACAATGCGCAAGATGTTGATCCGTTAGCTCTTTGGTCAAGCCATCTGAGCACAGCAGGAATTGGTCACCTAACATCAACGGGCCTGACACATGGTCCACCAGCACATCGTCATTGACGCCAATCGCCCGTGTGATCACGTTCGCCAGCGGGTGATTTTCCGCTTCTTCAGCGGCAAGCAAACCTTGCTCCACCATCTCCATCACTTGGCTGTGATCGCGTGAGCACTGAATCAACTGTTGCTGACGCAGCATGTACATCCGGCTGTCTCCCACCCACAAGCAATGGTATTCACCGTTTTGGATGAACAGCACCACGGCGGTGGTCCCCACCGTTTCGCCTTCCATATACCGCTCGGAATAGTCGAAAATCTGCCGGTTTGCGTCATGCAGTGCGTTATGCAGCAAATCCACCGAAATCATGCTGCTCGGCACGGTACGAATATGTTGCTGTACAATATCCACCAACATTTGACTGGCAACATCACCGGCCTGATGCCCGCCCATACCGTCGGCCACCACCCATACGCCCGAATCGGGACAATCTAACAATGCATCTTCGTTATACGCACGTACTTTGCCTGGGTGGCTCTGTGCATAAGAAAAATAACGCCAATCTATACGGTTCATGGTTTCTACCAACCCCATTTCGCCCAGTCGCCGTCCATCATGGCAGCAAACTGGCTCACCAGCGGTAACCCACTGGTGATTAACATACATCCAGGCAAACGCGCGGAACCCGCGGTCCACCAAATACAATAACGATCAAACTGTTCTCGGTACGTCGCATGCAACAGATGGTTTGCGTGTAATTCGTCATCACACAGCAACACATACTGCTGACTTTGCTCCGCACCTTGCTGAATGGCCGGCAATTCAGAGGCAACGTCCGGTAACCATTCCGCTTTCTTTACTTCCTCTCCCCAGCACTGAATATCATTGTCATCATCCAGCACTTTGAAGATCTGCTCTTCGGTCTCATTGCACCACTGACGCTGATGCCAATACATCACCGGAGGCCCTTCCACCTCGGCCGCTAACGTCAGGAAAAAATGCCGCCCGACTTGATCAATGCTCGGCATCAGGGTGCCCACCATGCCACTGCGACCACAGGCCCCCGGAGAGAGGGCAAAGTGCCACACAGGGCTGGTGAGGTAACAATCCGCCCACTCTTCCCCCAGTTGCTCCCGACTCACAGCCAGAATGGCTTGTTGCCATTCACTCCAACTGTCAACGAACGCACTGGGTAATTGCTCTTGTAAAAAATCGCCACGGGTAGGCACTTTGCCAAAATAGCCAAATTGCCCCATTACAATTTCTCCGGCACGCCAAAGCGCTCGATATCATCCAACCAGAACGGGTTGGTCACACTGTTTGGCAGCAGTTTCAATGTCACACGATTCCCTTTGTGCTCTAGGTTAATTAACTTGTCAGAGCGGGTTTTCGGACGCTGTTTCGCCGCATTATCCAGCAGGCGGAACAAGCCCCAGCTACCCGGATAATTCTTCGTGATCGAATGCCCAGAACGCGGTGGCGTAAAGACCAGACGGATCGGGGTAGACTGGCTACGGTCCGGCCAGCTGAACGTCGTCATACGCGGCGGCTCATGGCGGTAGATCATTTCCTGATCACCAAACTCAAACTTGAAGTTGCTGATATGTTTGTCCAACGACACCGGCGTTAAACCAAACTCCACATTGGCCTGCTTACTGCCCGATGGGAAAAAGGCATCACGAATGCGCCGTGCCCGTTGGAACACCACCAGCGATTGATCGCTCAAACCCATATTTTTGGTGAAGCGCCAGCGACGCTTCGACGTATCAACGAAGGACGACAGATGCTGATCAAAGAAGCTGTCCATTACGCCGCCGTGACCAAAGAAGTCACCAAAGTCTTTCATCTTCACTTCTTTTACCGCGCCTTCAGAGAACGGATACTTACCGGCAATCGATGAGCGGTATTGGCGTACCACGGTGTTCTTCCACAACGTGTTCAACTGCACCTTAGAGCCTTGCTTGGCCAGCTTGGAGGTTTGCATCGTGATGTCATCAATCCACAAGGTAAACGGTGCGGGTAGCGCATGTTTCGCTTGTGTCATCGAGCCATTGAACGAGGCTTGCTTGTCCCCACTTAATAAGCTGCGGTAAGCAATTTTCTCTGCTTTTTCCGAATTGCTGATATTGACCAAATGGTTGTGCAGCATGGTGAACGCTTCTTTCAGTGCAAGCAATTCCACTTCACCCACACTCAACAACTCGGTAAAGGCCTCCTCAACCGGCTGCCCAGGCAGGTCAATGTCTATCTCTGGCATGTCGTTGGGTAGATAACGGTTAATGTTGTTTTTCTTTTGCGCCAGCGCCACACTCGCCACACTGCCCGCCACTTCGGTGGCGGCTTTAGCATTGTTGCTCATCGGTAACGCGGTTAAGCGCAATTGCTTTTGCAAACCAACAATCAGGGTTTGTACTGGCTGTTCAGAGCCTGATAGCACACGCGCCTGATACAAGCCGGCATCGACATTGCGGTAAGGGATCAACTCTAAATCCGCCAGCAAGGCTTCCCACACATAGACGTAATCACGGTAGTATTTTTCACTCACTTCCTTGATCACTTCATCACGGGTGCCATCCCCTAAATCAATCTTATCGCCGTAGACCCAGCTGTCTTCGGTCAAGCGTTTCACAATGCGCTGGGTTTCAAGCAAGAAGACGGTGTGGAAGCCACTGTAGGTGTACAAGCTCGGGATCCCTTCGCTGAGCGGTACACCGCTGGCGCGCTGGAAAATTTTACGGCTATGTGCCCCTAACAAATCCGTGATCCGAAAATCAGGCACGTTGCTCTTGCTGAACTCGACTTTCAAACGCTGGTAAGCACGCTCCGCGAGTGACATATTGGTCAATTCATGGCGGGCGGCAAGGATCACGTCTTCATCTTGCGTCACACCATTCAGACCGGCTTTTAGCAGGTTAACGGTATGCGCCATGAGTGACTCACGCAGCGATAGGTTGATGTCTCCAGGGAACGTACGATCAAAGTACAATGAGAACCAGCTCAGTACCTGTGACTCGTCATATTTCTCTTCATCAAACAACATCAAGTACGCTTTCAACGTTTCGTACAGGTATTCCAAGTGCTCACGGTTTGCCGTCATATCGTCATGCATGGCATTGAGCAAAAACGGCGCCAAGTAACCTTGCAGGCCACGATCGTAAGCGGCAACAGCCGGTTGGCCGAGCTTCTCCCCTTGGTACAGACCCGCATGTTTAAACGCTTCTTCATTGATCTTGTTGCCACTGTAACCGGCCGGTAAATCACGCAAGGCATTCAAAGCCTGCGTTAAGGTGATCACATCGGTATCCGGTGTCAGTTCCGGTGCCACAATTTCTTGATAGGTCGCCACGGCCACAGACGCGTCATCCACCAAGGATTTGTTCCAACTGTAGCTGGTGAACCACAAGGCACCCATCGCCACCATCGCGGCACAACTGGTGGCTAATACGCCACGACGTAACCACAGGTTCTGCTTCTGGTGATGACGGTTCACAGAGCCAATGTACTGCTCAGGGAAAATGACATCTTCAAACAAACGCTTGATGAAATAACCGTTGGTTTCGCCCCCCGGCTGTTTCAGTGGCACTTGCCCTAAACCTAAGCTGCCTGAGGTTTCCGCCATCACACGGTCAATAGGCACCCCTTCTTGTGTCGCACTGGCAATGTACACACCACGCAACATCGGGGCTTCTTCAAATGAGTTCGGTACAAAGATTTCTTTGAGGAAGTCATCTGCAGCGGATTGGATCAAACGCAGTTGCTTTGGAAATTCATAAATCAGGGTACGCTTGTCGATATCACGGGTTTGCTGCATACGATCATTCATGCGGCTCACCAAACGCTCTAACAAGTGGTGGAATTCTTTGTTGAACATGCCCACCACACCGCGTTCCGCATCCGCGGCATGCTCAGGGAAAGTGATCCCCCATACTTGCTCGCGCTGATCGGGCGTGAGATCGGAAAAGTACTCACTAAAACCCGCGACTAAGTCGGCTTTGGTCATCACCACGTACACCGGGAAATGCATCCCCAGTTGGTTTTTCAGCTCCTGAATACGTTGCTTGATCGCACGGGCATGCAAGTTACGTTCGGTACGTGTTTGGGTCAGCAAGCTCACCAAACTCACGGTCACAATTGCCCCGTTGATCGGGCGACGGGTACGGTATTTTTTCAGTAACCCCAGAAAGCCTAACCAGGCACGGGCATCTTGCTCACTGTTACTGTCTTGGGTGGTATAGCGGCCTGCGGTATCAATTAACACCGCTTGGTTAGTGAACCACCAATCACAGTGACGCGTTCCGCCCACACCGGCGAGCGGATCATTGCCCAACTGATCTTTGAGTGGAAATTCCAACCCCGAATTGTGCAGCGCGGTGGTTTTACCGGTGCCCGGAGGACCAATTAAAATATACCAAGGCAGTTGGTACACATTTTTGCCACGGCTTGAGCTATTGAGCACCGACATGGCTTGAACAATGCGATCGCGCAGGGTGTCAATTTCACGCTGTGACGCTTCATCCGCCATCGCGCTGTCATCATTGCCGTCTAAGAGGGACTGCACCGCTTTTTCATTCTGCTGCTTCTTACGGGCCAGATGGAATATATTGACCATCCCCCAGATCAGGGCCAGCAAAAGCAGTACCGATAAACGTGACACCGAGCTCGCCAACGGCTCCGCCCCGGCGATAGCCACCAATGGCCCACCAAACCAGATCAAGACTGAAATCGCCAGTAGGCCTAATAAAGACACCGCCCACTTCGAGCTCAACACCTGCCCAATACGTCTGAACATTCCTTTTTTGAACATGACTTCCGTCCGATCCCTGATTATAAGAAGAGTAAGTCGATCTCTACCCGGCGATTGCGCGCCCGGTTTGCTTCACTGTCATTCACTTCGCGTGGCTTAGAATCCCCTAAGCCCTCCGGCCATAAACGGCCGTGCAAATCGGTGCCCATTGCCATGCGGTTCGCGACGGCGGTTGCACGTGCCAACGAGAGGTGCCAATTAGACGGGTACTTACTGGTAAAAATAGGCCGGTCATCGGTGTGGCCGGTGATCATGATGCGGCCGTCTGTCGTTTCCAGCGCACGCGCAATTTTCGACAACACAGGGACCACACTTTCTTGTACTTCCGCACTGCCCGAGGCAAAGAGCTCACTGGACTTTAAGATGACCCTGACGCGGTCGGGTAACTCCACCAACTCCACGCTACCGCGCTCAACCTCGGTTTGCAGTAGTTGCTGCAACCGTAACGAGGCCGGATCCGCGGTGTCGACCACTTGCTGCGCTTGGGGCTCCCAACGTGCCAGCGAATTCACCTGATTGAAGACTTTGTTGGAGTAGTCATTAATGTGGTAGTTAAAGCCCATGTACATGGCCAAAATAAACACCGAAAACACCGAGACCGACACCCATAACGGCATATCATTGGTCGGTTCTACCCCTTGTAATACGGCATTTTTCCACCCCGGAGACAGATCCGGCTCAGAGTCACCATGCAAGCTTTTCAGTGCTTGATAGACTTGCTCGCGGTAGTTTTCTAACTTATCGATACCGCGCTCTTCCAAGCGCATCTTGCCGACAAAACCCAGCGATAAGCACATGTACTGCAGCTCGAGCAGCTGCTGATTACTGCGCGGATCGGTCAATGCACGATCAAGCAGGGTATAAAAATATTCACCGCCGAACGTTTCGCCATGAAACGTCGACAATAAGCTTTCAATCGACCAAATCGACTGACCGCCCCAAACGGTATTGAGCACGGTTTCATCAATGAAAGAACACATGCAATAGCGTGCCGCTTCAATTTTGTCGCCACTGACCGATAACGAACGCAAGCGCATTTCATAATCACGGATTTTTTCAATACAGCTTTGCTGCAAAAAACCGACATCACTGTGATTACTGGTGCTGCGAATTTGCCCTACAATCGACAACAAGCCCCCGGCTTCTTCCACCAGCGGATTTTGCCCGAGGGGTTGTACGCGACGCTGTTGCCCGCTCGGTTTCACTTTGGTCAAGACCAACGTTTGATCGCCAGCGCTTGTCTTCGTGGCTGACGATTTCGTGTCTTGCCCTTTACCACGGACTCCCGGGCGAGGTTTTACTAAGGTAGCCTCAGACATTGTTATCAATCCTTGCTGTTCGCATCATGCCTAATCATTAATCGCCCATAACTGCATATCGAGATCAGGGTATTTCCCTGATAAATGCAGTGCGATACCGCCACTGGCGCTCAATCGCTTCCAATAGTCATGGTGCTTATCCAATTGGAAGTAGTGATAGCCCGCGTGATAAGGGATCTGGCGAGGGGCAACCGGTAAGGCCGCCGTCGAAATACCGGGTAATTGGTTATTCACCAAATCACGAATATGTTCCACAGGGCCAATTTTGATTTGAGCCGGGAATCGGCGACGCAATTCCTCGGTTTCCACACTGGCTTTCACGGCCAAGACGAACGTGGCACGCTCCAGCAGGGCTTTATCTGCCACGGGCGCCACGCGGATCCCAAATTTGGTCGATTCAATCGGCAATTTCACGGCCGTTTGTTCCAGTACCGAGCTCATGAACTGGTTAAGCACAACCATCAAGCTCCCCATCACCGTGGTGAGATCATCATGCAGGTAGACAGGTAATTCCGGGGGACGCTTACGCTCACACGAAAAGGTCGATAACTCACCGGCCATGGTCAACAATTGCTGACACAGTACTTCGGGATGCAAGCCTTCCGTGGTATCGAAATGACGTATCAGCGGCTCATAACGGTTGAGCATTTGCAGCATTAAGAAATCGGCAATCGAACTGGCTGACCCTTGCCCTTGGCTCAAGCGGTTCGCGATGGTATCGGCACGCAATTTGATCATGCCGCGCAGCTCTGCAATACAGCGCTTCAACACCGGGTTTTTCTGTGCGTTTAAGCTCGGCGGAATGAATTTGTCATCGGTAATAACGCGGCCTTCTTCCGTCACCTCAATGATGCGCGCGATAGGGATCGCGACATAGCCGGATAAGCTTTCACTGGATAATTTCAGTTCGACACTCATTTGCGATAACTGCAACACTTCGGTCGCATCAGGGCCAATCAGCGAATCAACCACTTCGTGATCATCAAACCGATAGCGGGTGACCTGCGCGCTGTCTGCGGGGCTGGTATTGACCGTGCCGGCTTTTTCGATCGGCACCGCCAAATACACTTTTTGATCCCGCACGCTTTTATCCACGGTGATCGCATGCGGACGGGGTTCACGTTTAGGCAGCAGCACAGCGCTCCCATCCGGCATCATGGCCGAGACGCGCGCGACCCCAAACTGACTGTGATTGAGCAGAGGCTCATCAATTTGCAACTCATTGATACCCCAAAAATAGGGTGAATGATGGCCCACTACTTGCGCCAATTCATTTAATAAGAAACGTTCTTGCTGCTGGAAATGCTGAGGCCGCAAAAACATCCCCTCGCTCCAGGCAATACGGCTTACATCACTCATACTCTTATTTCCTTCATTGACGCTTTTTCAGTTACTCGTTGACGTAAACCGACAGCTCACCAACCAGCACGTCATATTTGTCATAGCCCGAAGTATCGATTTCGATCACTTCACGCCAACGGGCGTTCTCGAGGTCTTGATATGCCACCAGAATGCCGGCATAACGCGTCCCCGGAGACAGGGTTAAGTCATACGTCTGCTTCGCACCCGGCGAGAATTCAAATTCATTTTTGGTGATCAAATCTGGCCCAAGCACATTTTTTGCCTCGTCATACAGGGCAAAAAAGTCTTGGCTGTCGAACAAGGTGCGCGATGACAATTCAAACACTTTCACCACAACCGGTGATGGACGCCCTTCCCTATCCGGGTTCACATCTTTCGCCACATCAAAGTTCAACGTGCTATATGGGTCGACCAGTAGCGTACAGCCGCCTAAAAACAACGCCGCCACGACAGCCATACCTGCCCCTTTCCACACTTTCTTCATGCCCATCCTATTTCCCCCCTTTCAAATACGCTTCGTAAGCTTTCACGAAATCTTCCGCATAAAACGAATGCTTTGCGCTATCCAAATCACTGTTCAACCGTTCATACATTTCGACATACGCGGCCCAGCTTTGTGCTTTCTGACTGCCAGATGCCATGCGGCCAAAGAACGACGGCTCTCCGGCACCACGGGAAATAGAGTCCGGTGACAGCTGTTTCATCATGCTCTGTACCGATCCTTCCACCCCTGCTAATAACGCTTGCTCATGCTGTTTAATGTCGTCAAACGCTTCATTGATCGCCCTTTCTGGCGTCAGGAAGCTCGCGCTCTTGCGGTTGTACAAGTTGTGAATCGCATCTTCGACAGACGCTGAAAATTTCAGTGGGTTGTTTTCCTGGCGCTTGAACAAAGTTTGATTCAAGCGATTGTTTTGTTTAAACGCTGAACGCTGGTGCAAGCTGTCCATCAAACCGGTCATGAGCAATTGCATCGATGCCCCCATCTCAAACCACCACTGCTCTGCGTGTTGATCCGGTACCATGGTGCTATCAATGCCCAATCCTTCAATAAAGGACGCTAATGCTTGGGCTGAGGCATCGCCATCCAATAGCGGATGCGGTGCCGAACGTTGTGCGGCGGGTTGCGGTGTTGACGTTGGCGTATGGACAGGCTGTCGTGGCGCAGCTGATCGTGAAACCGGTGCACTTGAGACCGGAGCACTTGACGCAGGCTGCGATAACGTTCGCGGTTGCGATACCGCGGGTTGTGCAGCGGGTTGTGCAGCGGGGGTCGCAGGACGCGCAACCGGCTGAGGGGCACGTTGTGGGGCCAGCGCGACAGTTTGCTGAACGGGGGCCGGTGCACGTTCAGGATCGGGCGACGCTAAATCAAATTCATCTTCTTCCACATAAGCAGGCTCAGGTGCTGAGACGGCCGCGGTGGGTTGAGGCGCGCGTTGTTGTGGTGCAGGCGTTGGCGCGACGACACGGGCAACAGGTTGTGATGGCACGACCACAGGTTCTGGCTCTGGTTCTGGTAACACAACGTCAGGGATCGGCGCGGCAGCCTTCGCGAGCACAGGCTCTTTAGCCACAGGCGGGGTAACAACGTTTTCTTTAACCATCGTTGCTTTAACAACGGGTTTTTCAGCAACACGCGCTTCAGCAATGCGTTCTTCAACGACGGGGGCATGAACAACCGGCGCTTCAACAACGGGTGCCTCAACAACCGTGTCAGCCAACACAGGGGCATCCACGGTATCGACCATCGGCTCAGCCACAGGAGCGGTAACGGGCTCTACCGTGCGTGCAGGTGGAACGTCAGATGACGAATCACCCAACAGGTTGTCACTCCAATTTTCAGGAATGGCAAGGGGGGCTTCTTCATCGTCAAACGCGGAAGCCGGGTCTTGCTGACGATCGGGCGCTATAAAATTGTCCTCCAAATCGCCAATAAACAGTGACGACGACGACGGTGCACCAACAGGGGTATCAAACAATCCCCCTTGTTGCACCGCTTGCGACGACGCAAGCTGATCGGTGCGAACGCCAAAGTCCCACTCTTCCGGTACGGATTGTGAAACGGGTTCGGCTGGCATCGCCGTCTGTGCGGGTGCATCAACGGGTATGTCAGCTAACGGCGCATCCATTTGCGCGGATGCAACCTCGCCAATCGCCACTTCGATTTCATAATCTCCAAAAGAAATAAAATCGCCGTCACGTAATTCGTATTGATTATCTTTTCCTAACGCCTCAACCGAACGGTTAATAAACAACCCATTGGTTGACGTATCGGTAATAACAAATCCGTTACCTTGACCTTCAATACGGGCATGCTGACCAGAAATGACCCGCTCAGGGTCAGGTAAACACCATTCACACGCTTGTGAACGCCCGATATGCAGCACGGGTGAAACATCATGAAGAGCAATACTTTTCTTTGCTTCTAAATCAGACGTGAAACGATGATAACTTACAATCGAAAGTATCAACTCCATAATAAAAGCACCTATCCATAGATCAAAAAAGACAAACAAATCAGACAATTGAAGAGGGTAGAAATCGAAAAACCACAAAATATTAAGTTAAATTCCTACGACGATGGGATACTAAAAACATCTTTTGCAAATAGCAATCAGTGGGGAAATCAGTGTTCAAAATATTCGTCTGAGTTCATAAAAACACAATGTACGCGTTGCATTAAACGAGAATAAAGTTGTGACTGACCGCAATATCCGATTTATCGTCTAGGCGCTGCTCAGAACTATTGATATTTAATGTACTGGTATTTGCATGAATAAGAATGAGTGGAGCCGACACCAACATGGATCGTTCTAAAAATAGCAAGGATAAACAACCTGTTAACGAAATGACCACACCGAGCAACATTGCCACTAACGATCCATCGTCTGACGATAAGACCCTCATACAAACAACGTCTCCACAGCCGGCCACACCACGCGCCAGCAGTAAGCCGGCCTTGTCTGAAGGACAAGTCATTAATGGTCGCTACAAAATCGAGGCCTTAATTGGTCACGGTGGCATGTGTGATGTGTATCGAGCGACCGATCTCATGCTCAATGCGGCAGGGGTAAACGCGCCGTTTGTCGCACTAAAAGTGCTTCAACAACAGCACCTTGAACAGCAAGACACCGCCAAAGTCCTGATCCGGGAAGCACAAAAAACCCAACGACTCAGCCACCCAAACATTATTCGTGTCTACGATTTCGGGGTCGAAAAACAGGCCCACTTCTTGGTCATGGAATACATTGACGGGGAAACCTTGGAAGAGGTCATTTTACGTTCACGCCCTCGGGGGTTGGGCTTCCAAAAAGCCATGAGTATTCTCGATCAGGTTATTTCCGCGCTGACCTATGCTCATGAACAAGGTGTGGTGCACGCAGACTTAAAACCCAGCAATATTATGTTGACCCGTGAAGGCGTGATTAAAATTTTCGACTTCGGGGTATCTCGTGGTCTGAAATTAAATATTGATCATTACGCGACAGACGTGCAGGACGAAACCAATATCATCAGCGGGTATACGCCGACGTATGCCTCCCCGTCTTTGCTTGAAGGGGAAAAGCCGGAATTAAAAGATGATATCTTTGCATTTAGCTGCATGGCCTATGAATTACTGACCAGCCAGCATCCGTTCCAACGTAAACCGGCTGACGAAGCACAAAAATCCAACCTGACCGCCAGCAAACCCAAACACATAAATGGACAGCAATGGCGTACGTTACGGGCTGGTTTGCATTTCCAGGCTAATAAACGTATTGGCAGCTTCCCTGAATTTCAACAACGCCTGCAAAAGCGCCGCTGGCCGGCCGTCATGGGCACGACCACTGTGATTGCGCTCGCGGCAGCGATGGGGGTGGGCTATCAGTTCTACACCCAACAAGTGAATGATTTCAACGCGCAGATCCACACCCTTGAACAAGAGATCATCGACGACAAATCGTTGACCAAACTGCCGCTGGATAAAGTCGTTAATACGGCGCATCGGTTACCGGCTGACAAAGTGCTACTAAAAGAAGGGTTATTACGCCAGCGTCAATCACAGCTATTGGCGCAGTATGAAGATCAGGTCAACGCCATTCTCAATAACCGTGAAAATCGCTACCCAGACTACTATGCGATTGAAGATAAGCTGAAGGAAGCAAAAGCCCTGTATCCGGACTCGCAATTGCTCACTCATTTATCAGAGACCATCACACACAACTGGCAATCAGCGACTGAAATGGTGGAAAACCGCCTGATTTCTTTATTGGAAAAAGGCCTTTACTACCCGCAAGAAAATGGGGATGACATTTATTTACTGCTCAGCGATTTGCAATCGATACGCAAAAATTACCTTTTCACGCCAAACAAACAATCCGAAGACGTCTTTACGGATGCGTTTAATACCGCGATCAGCCAACTTGATTTGGCTGAAATTCAGCATTTGTTAAAAATCGGTGAAACCGTCTTTACCCAAAGCGAGCATCACAAACAACTGCTCGCCAAAGGGGAGGTTTTGAAGTCCTCGATTAAAGCGATGGAAGCCTATGACGAGCAACGTAAGGCCGGCAACCAAGCCGAATTCCCGTATAAAGCCGCGGAGTTAATTTATGATAGCAAGTTTCAAAAATTCAATGAAACCCTCCAAAAATTAACCACGGTTACGCAGCTCGATTCGCTGTCTAATTCCGTGCAAGACATGGCAAAGGACGTCCCGATTGACTTTAGTTTGTTAACGCAAATTCGTTTAGCGATGGTCACGAAATACCTGGATTTTGCCGATACTTTCCAGAGTAAAGGGCACCGTCGTTCTGCCGCACGAGTGAAGAAAAAAGCCAATGCACTCTTAGCAAAAATGAACGAGTAGCCAAAATGAACGACGCGGAATAACGCCTCAATATGCAGCCATAGGCGAAGACTCCAACCGAGATTCGCCTTTTCTTTTCTTGTCGGCAGAGACCCATGTTAACGATTGAAAACGCCCTATCCCAAGCCAAATTTGACCGCACTTTACTGGTGAACCCTGTCGGTCTGTGTTTTGTGATCACGGCGGCCAGCCGCCCGTTAGAGAGTGATCCCAGCCAAGCACAAACGCAGTATCGCCACCCTTACCGTGCGAAACAGTTGTTATTGACCCACTCCAACCGCTGGGGCTACCGGTTTGATTTGCGCCATTTGTACCATCAGCTGTGCCCAACCCCCCTTCAACACCACAAGACTCGTGATGACATGGTCAACGAACTCAGCCTGCGCATCGCTCACGGTGAGCTACTGGTGTATAAAGTGCATAATTTTATTGTGCAGTAAAAAGAGAACTCAATACCTTTGATGAAACGATAACTTTAGACCTTGTACATTAATGAGAGCTGCATACAGAACGGTGAAGGTTCAGAAGGGCAAAGTTGGTACGATAAAGCGATTACACTTGGATTTAAACCAGAGGTGTATGAGTCAGAAATTTAATCAATTTACCTAAACGTATCGTATCAGAATAAAAATGAGATAGCTAACACACTAAAAATGAATGACTTTAATTTCAAATGACTATAACGGAACGATTCATATGTCTAATATGAAACAAGAATACCCCATTAACCCTGATTTACCACAAATCATTGACCACAATAACCTTCCYGCTAATACTGAAGAATTAGGTCGTATAACATATAATAATAATCTTTATTTATTTATTAAAAATGTCGATCACTTATCTATTGTTTCACCACGATACTTAGAGCTCCAAACAGGCACGCGATACTATTGTACGCAACATGATTTTCCTATGAAACTTTTGCATTGGCTCAAACCTGCATTATATAACTTCCAGCGTCCCCCCTCACAAGGAGGTCTACATGCAGGAGCAATGCAAAGCAAAGATGAAAATGTAGATGGTGAAATGCTATCAATTATTCGGGCCATGGGGGATGGAAGAAGCATAAAGCCAGGTTATTTTATTTATAATTTTTCCAGAAATAATCACCCGCCAATATATACGGGTGATTATTGTCCTCAATCAC